>CAYWKY010000035.1:0-13242 GCA_964458915.1 uncultured Faecalibacterium sp. | reverse complement strand
GGCTGATGAATCATAACCTCAGCGTTGGGAAGAATAAGTCTCTTACCCTTTGTGCCTGAGGAAAGAAGGAATGCGCCCATACTTGCGGCAAGACCCATGCAGATAGTTGAAACATCACATTTAATATACTGCATTGTGTCATAAATTGCCATGCCTGCGGTTACGCTACCGCCGGGGCTGTTGATATAAAAGCTGATATCTTTTTCACTGTCCTGACTTTCAAGGAAAAGTAATTGAGCTACTACGAGGCTTGCAGTTGCGTCATTCACTTCATCGGAAAGAACGATGATTCTGTCGTTTAAAAGTCTTGAATAAATATCATACTGTCTTTCACCACGGTTTGTCTGTTCCACAACATAAGGTACTAATGCCATAATAATTGCCTCCTTTAATAAATATAATAAGTGGAAGAGAGGAACTGACAAATTAAGCCAGTTCCATCCCATTATAGTTATTCTGTGTTAATTATACTTTAAATAAACACTGATTATTCTGCTGCGGGCTCTTCTTTCTTAGCTCTGGGCTTTCTTGCTGTTGTAACTTTAGCGTTGTCAACAACAAACTTAATTGCCTTTTCCTTAAGCATATCAGCCTTAAGACCGTCAACAGGAACAACTTCCTTAATCTTTTCAACTTCCATGCCATACTGCTCAGCAAATTTTGCGTACTCAGCGTCGATTTCTTCCTGTGTTGCATCAAGATTTTCGTTCTGAGCAATCTTCTCAAGAGCAAGACGAATCTTAACATTCTTCTCAGCCTGAGGCTTAGCCTGCTCCTTATACATATCAACTGTCATACCTGTGTACTGAAGATATGTTTCAAAGTTCATGCCCTGCATTGAAAGTCTGTAATCAATGTCTCTGATTTGGTTATTGATTTCGTTTTCATACATAACCTCAGGAATTTCGCCCTTAACATTCTCAGCTAACTTTTCAAGAAGCTGTGACTCGATGTCTCTTGCGTTTTCAGCTTCCTTCTGAGCCTTGATTTCTTCCTTAAGATTCTTCTTCATTTCATCAACAGTGTCGCAGTCTGCTGCGTCCTGAGCGAATTCATCGTCAACCTCAGGGAATTCCTTAACCTTGATTTCATGAAGCTTGATTTTGAAAACAGCGTCCTTATCAGCAAGCTCAGGTGTGTACTCTGAAGGGAATTTAACATTTACATCAAATTCTTCACCGATTGAGTGACCAATGATTTGCTCCTCAAAGCCGGGGATAAACTGACCTGAACCGATTGTAAGCTCATAGCTTTCGCCCTTGCCGCCGTCAAAAGCAACACCGTCAACGAAGCCTTCAAAATCGATAACAGCGATGTCACCGTCGATTACTGCTCTGTCTTCAACTGCAACCAGACGAGCGTTTCTCTCAACGAGGCTCTTAATTCTCTCTTCGATTTCTTCTTCAGTTGCGTCTACCTTTTTCTTTGTAGCTTTAAGCTCTTTGTATTCTGTGATTTCGATTTCAGGCTTTACGAAAATTTCAACTGTCATCTCAACGCCGTCTTTACCGATTTCCTTAACGTCTGCACTCTTTGTGCCTACCATTTCAAGACCTGCTTCTTTTACTGCATCTTCAACAGCCTCACCAAAGAGAAGGTCGAGAGCATCTTCATAGAGCCATGCTGTACCAAAGAATTTTTCAGCAACCTTACGAGTTACCTTGCCCTTACGGAAACCGGGAAGCTGGATTTTATTCTTCTGCTTATTAAAAGCCTTGTTCTGTGCAGCCTCAAATGCCTCGGCATCAATTCCGATTTCAAGAGCATAAACATTTGTTTCAACTTTGTTTGATGATTTTAACATTTCAAAACTCCTATTCCGTGGGTTTCATACACCCACTCACAATTTAACCTATATATTATATCAGCATAAACTTCAAATTTCCATAGTTTTTTCAAATTTTTTCAACTAAATGGGGGCAAAAAGATAAAAAATCTGCTGAAATTAGGGATAATTTCACTCCATCTACAGTTTCGCTGACACTTCGCTTAGTTGATTCGCCGTGAAGATGACCGTAATAACACCGTTTAATATTGTGTTTTTTCAGCACTTCAAATATTTCTTCGCACTTGCCGGTCTGCATCACAGGCGGATAGTGAAGAAAAACTATTATCTCACCGCCCAGCTTTTCGCCCTCTTCAATTGAGCGTTCAAGCCTTGAAGCTTCTCGAAGCAGTACCTTCATATCTGCACTTTTTTCAGCGTCAAAAAACCAGCCTCTTGTGCCGCATAAGGTGTAGTCACCTACCCTGAACGCATTGTTATGAAGTATACTAATTGAATCGAAGCCCTTTTCCGAAAGAAAGCTATCCATTTTCCTTTTGGTTGTCCACCAATAATCGTGGTTTCCCTTAAGAATAATTTTCTTGCCGGGAAGCGAGTTTATGAAGCGAAAATCCGCCTCGGCTTCCTTTAGGGACATAGCCCAGGAAATATCCCCCGGTATAACAACTGTGTCGTCTTCGGTTACAAGATTTCGCCAATTGCCTTCAATTCGGGAAACGTAATCGCTCCAGCCATGAAAAATATCCATAGGCTTTTCGCAACTAAAGGACAAATGTGTGTCGGCTATTGCAAAAATCGACAAAACCTCACCTCTTATTCGATTCCGAGCATCTCGTAAACCTTATTTACCATATCCTCTTTGTTGCAGCAATCGGTAAATCTCGGTGTTTTACCCTTAAGTGTAGCGAGCTGTTCCGGACAAGGCTCACCTGATGCACTCTTAAGAAGCTCAACCTGCTCAAATTCGTCTGCACCCTGCGGTACCTCGGCAATTGCGCCAAGTACGGCAGCAGAGAATTTATAAGGGTTAGCTGTAGACGCTATAACAGTCTCTTTGTTGTCATTTGTTGCCTTAACATAGTCCTCATAAACTTTAACAGCAACAGCAGTATGTGTATCGAGAAGATAGCCTTTTTTATAAGTTTCGGCAATTGTGTCAGCCGTCTTAGTGTCGTCACAGCATCCGGCATCAAACAGCTCTTCTATAAGAGCTTTAACCTGGTCGTTTACGGTGTATTTACCCTCAACCGAAAGAAGGCTCATCCACTGTCTTATCGTCTCATCGTTTTCGCCTGAAAGATGATAAAGAAGTCTTTCAAGATTTGAAGAAATGAGAATATCCATTGAGGGTGAAGTTGTTGTAAAAAACTTTCTGTTTCTGTCATAAGTACCTGTCTTAAGGAAATCTGTAAGTACATTATTGGCATTTGAAGCGCAAATAAGCTTTGAAAACGGTACGCCCATCTTTTTAGCGTAATATGCGGCGAGAATGTTGCCGAAGTTACCTGTGGGTACAACAACATTAACTTCATCGCCGTTTTTAATTGTGCCGTTTTCTATAAGATCACAGTATGCGCTGATGTAGTAAACAATTTGCGGAACAAGTCTGCCCCAGTTGATTGAGTTAGCCGAAGAGAACATCATACCCTTTTCATCGAGTCTTTCAGCAACAGCTTTGTCGGTGAAGATTCTCTTAACACCGTTTTGTGCGTCGTCGAAGTTGCCGTTAATAGCGCAAACAGCAACATTCTCCCCTGCTTGAGTAGTCATTTGAAGCTTCTGCATGGGGCTGACACCGTCGTTGGGATAAAATACCATTATTTGGGTACCGGGAACGTCTTTGAAGCCTTCAAGAGCAGCCTTGCCTGTGTCACCGGAGGTTGCAACAAGAATAACGATAGTTTTATCGGGAGCAGTCTTTTTAGCTGCGGTTGTCAAAAGATAGGGAAGCAGCTGAAGTGCCATATCCTTAAAGGCACAAGTAGGTCCACGCCAAAGCTCAAGAATATTTTCGCCTTGCGCTATAGTTTTAATCGGTGACACCTTATCTGAGCTGAATTTACCCTTAGCATAAGCTCCGCTGACACACATGTGGATTTCTTCCTGAGTGTAATCAGTGAGATAAAGAGAGAGAACCTTTTCGGCTCTTGAAATATAATCAAGACCAACTAAAGAGTCAATGAAAGCCTTATCGATTGAGGGAATCTCTTTGGGCACAAATAAACCTCCGTCAACTGATATGCCCTGAGCTATAGCTTGAGCCGATGTCACTTTTACGCTTTTATCTCTTGTACTTGTATAAAGCATTTTAAATCCTCCGTTTTTAAAATAGAGTGTAAAATTTATTCAATTAATTGTAATTTTCTAAAAGCTTTTCGCAAGCAGCAAGCTTAACGCAAACGCAAAGCAGCTTGGTTGCTGTAAGAAGCTCATCAACAGGTGGGTAAGACGGTGCAATTCGGATATTTTGATCCTTCGGGTCAACGCCGTAAGGGAATGTTGCGCCGACAGTTGTGAGAGTTACACCTGCACCCTTGCAAAGTTCATAAACTCTCTTTGCTGTGCCGGGCATAACATCAAGAGAAATGAAATATCCACCCTTGGGGTTAGTCCATGAGGCGATACCTAAGCCACCGAGTTGATTTTGAAATTCGTTAATAACAGCCTTAAACTTAGGTGCAAGAATATTTCTATGAAGTCTCATATGATTTCTTATACCTTGAACATTTTTATAAAACTTAACGTGTCTGAACTGGTTGAGCTTATCGTATCCTATGGTCTGAACAGACATACGGCTGACTATCATATCGATATTTCTGTCTGACGCTGCAATAGCCGCAACGCCGGCACCGGGGAAACTGATTTTTGAAGTTGAAGTAAACTCAATAACCATATCCTCATGACCGTATTTTTTCAGAACATTAAATACGCTTTCCATTTTGTCGCCATGCTCAGAAAGGTCGTGGATAATATAAGCGTTATCCCAAATTATTCTGAAATCATCGGCAGCAGGTGTCATAGCCGCAATTCTTTCAACTGTGTCAGGGCTGTATGTGATGCCTGTCGGGTTAGAATATTTAGGTACACAAAACATACCTTTAACCTTCGGGTCTTTTATAAGCTCTTCAACAGCGTCCATATCAGGGCCTTTATCAGTCATAGGTACTGAAACCATCTTAATGCCGTAATATTCGCAAATTGCAAAGTGTCTGTCATATCCGGGTACCGGGCAAATAAACTTAATTTCGCCCTGATCCTTCCACGGCTGACTTCCCGAACCGGTAAGCATACACTGTGTAATATAGTCAAACATCAAGTTTAAGCTTGAGTTACCGCAGACTATAACATTTTTGGTTGGCACTTCTAAAAGCTTTGCGAAAATCTCTTTACATTCGATAATACCTGTTAAAAGTCCGTAGTTTCTATATTCGAGAGAATGATTGCTTGCATCGTCCTCCCAGTCTCTTGAAGTGATAGCGTCAAGAAGTCCGTTTGAAACAGCCAGCTGATCTGATCCGGGCTTACCTCTTGACATATCTAACTTTAAGCCCTGAGACTTAAACTTTTCATATTCTTTTACGAGGCTTGACTTAAGCACATAAAGCTTTTCCTCGCTGTAATTCTTGTATTCCATATAACCCTCCGGTAACTAATTAAAAATCTGCCGAGCCTGTTGTTCTCGGGAAGGGAAGCACGTCACGAATGTTTGATATACCGGTCAAATACATAACCAGTCTTTCAAAGCCAAGACCGAAGCCTGCGTGCTTTGTGCCGCCGTATTTACGAAGATCAAGATACCACCAATAATCTTCCTCTTTAAGACCAAGCTCGTGGATTCTGTCAATGAGAACATCATATCTTTCCTCACGCTGTGAACCACCGACGATTTCACCTATGCCCATAACAAGAAGGTCGCAAGCGGCAACGGTTTTTCCGTCATCGTTAAGTCTCATATAAAAAGCTTTGATCTCCTTGGGATAGTCTGTAACGAAAACAGGCTTTTTAAAGATAACCTCAGTGAGGTATCTTTCATGCTCTGTCTGAAGGTCACAGCCCCAGAACACCTTAAACTCAAATTCACTGTTATGCTCTTCAAGAAGCTTTACTGCATCTGTATAGCTAACTCTTGCAAAGTCTGAGTTTGCAACGGCAGTAAGTCTTTCAATAAGACCTTTGTCAACAAACTGATTGAGGAAAGCAATGTCCTGCTCACAGTGAGCCATAACATATTTAATAACATATTTTATCATGCTTTCAGCAAGCTCCATATCATCATTGAGGTCTGCGAAAGCAATTTCCGGCTCTATCATCCAAAACTCTGCCGCATGGCGCTGAGTATAGCTTTTCTCAGCTCTGAATGTGGGACCAAAGGTATATATCTTGCCAAAAGCCTGAGCCATAATCTCGCCTTGAAGCTGACCTGAAACAGTAAGGAATGCGCTTTTGCCGAAGAAGTCTTCGCTGTAATCTATTTTGCCCTCACTGTCTCTCGGAGGATTTTCCATATCAAGGGTTGTTACTCTGAACATTTCACCTGCACCCTCACAGTCACTGCATGAAATAAGAGGTGTGTGTGCATAAATGAAGCCTTGCTCCTCAAAGAAACGGTGAATAGCGAGAGCCGCAACAGAGCGGACACGAAAAGCCGCTGAATAGATGTTGGTTCTCGGACGAAGATGTGCAATAGTACGAAGGTACTCAAGAGTATGTCTCTTTTTCTGCAAAGGATATTCGGGAGCACTTGCGCCCTCAAGCTCAACCTTGGTAGCATTAATTTCAAAAGGCTGTTTAGCTTGAGGAGTGAGAATAAGATTACCCTCAACGATAACTGCTGCACCTACATTATATTTTGCAACCTCAGCAAAGTTATCAAGCTTTTCCTTTTCAAAAACTACCTGAACACCTTTAAAGCAGCTACCGTCATTAATTTCCATAAAGCCAAGAGCCTTTGAGTCTCTGTTGGTTCTTATCCATCCGCAAACCTTAACGGTACCATCAGTGTAAGCCTCTGCATTATCATAGAGCTTTTTAATTTCTGTACGTTTCATATATTTCCCTCCGTAATAGAGTATTTTTATACCATTTTAAGCATTGATTAGTAATTATATCAGTTTACGCTCAAAAAATCAACATTAAGCCATAAAAAAATCCCTCACACCTGTTAAATGATGTGAGAGATTTGAATTTTGCTTTTAATTGGAAGTTTTTTTAGCTCTTAGATAGCTTTCCAATATCATAACCGCCGACACTGCATCGACAATGTCCTTGCGCTTTTGTCCTCTGACATTTGTGACATTCAAGGCTTTGTGGGCTGAAACTGTAGTTAACCTTTCGTCAACCATTATAGTTTCAACGCCTGATTTTTCAGACAGCTCTTTTGCGAAAGCTCTGCATTTTTCAGCACGCTCACCCTCACTGCCGTCCATATTCTTTGGCAAGCCGACAACTATCTTTTCCGCTTTGTACTCTGCCGCTAATCTTTGAATCTCAGAAATAACCTTTGGCGCATAATCGCCCCAAATAACCGTTACAGGCGAAGCAAGCATTTCAAGGCGATCACAAACAGCTATTCCCGTTCTTTTGTCGCCATAATCAACTGAAAGGATAACCAATTTTACCCCTCCTGACCCATTGCAACAATTGCATCTACACTCTTTTCAGTGTCAGTGAAGCTCTTTGAGGGTAAGCCCTGATGAATTTGAGAGAAGATGTGCTTGAAAATATTCTTCGACGGGTTAGATGTGCCTGTATGAAGGTCAGCACGCTCATTGTAACCGTACCAAACAGCAGTTACATAATAAGGTGTGCCACCACAGTACCACTTATCGCAGTTATCCGAGGTAGTACCTGTTTTAGCGAAGGTCTGGAAGCCGCTGATTTTTGAGCCGTAACCGGTACCGTTTGACTGTGTAACAGCTTTAGTCATCATATTTAAAAGACTCTGTGCAGTTGTGTCCTTAATTGCCTGTTCGGGCTGTTCTGCAGTTCTGTCAAGGATAACATTGCCCTTTCTGTCGGTAACCTTATAGTAGCTGTAAGGCTCGAAGTATCTGCCACCGTTGCCGAAGGTTGCGAAAGCAGCAGCCATTTCAAGTGTGGTTACACCTGTGTTGGTACCGCCAACCGCCATGGGGCTTCTGTCTTCATCGTAAGCCGAAAGGTTAAGGTGGAATTTATCATTACAGTATCTATATGCTGTTTTTACACCGAGAACTTCTTCAAGAATTCTTGCGGGAACTGTGTTAAGTGAACGCACAAGCGCCTCTTCAACAGTTATATATTTGCCTGAACCGTGGTCACCGTTAAAGTTTCTCGGCCACTCTGAGCCATTAGGCAATGTTATAGCCTTTTCCAAAATAATAGACGAAGCTGTGATTACTCCTGTGTCAACACCGGGAGCATAAACGGAAAGTGGCTTAATTGACGAACCCGGCTGACGCTTAGCTCTGTTGTCTGTTGCTCTGTTATAAGCTCTGTTAGCTGTCTTTTTGCCTGTACCACCGGCCAAGGCAACTATTCTTCCCTCATAATTCATTATAACAATTGAGGAATCCGGCAAGTTGCCGTTTTTGTCCTTGCTTGCATAAGGGAAGCCTTTTCTGTTTTCATAACTGTCTTCAACTACATCTTGAACATTCAAATCTACTGCGGCATAAATTTTAAGTCCGCCATAGTAAACCTTACGCCAAGCCTCGTTGTAATCATAATCATATTCCTTTTGTAAATCCTTAATGACCTGATCGATTACATATTCCTCATACCATGAAAGAATTTCACTTTTTTGGTTATTTGAGCTGCTGTTACTTGATGAACTACTACCCTTTTCAAGAACCTTTGTATTTTTCTTGACATATTTGTCATATTGCTCTTTAGTTATTTTGCCCTCATCCAACATATACCACAAGCAAGTATCTTTTCTTTTCATACATTCTTCAAAATTGGCATATGGGTTCTTGCTATATGGTGCCTGGGTGATACCGGCAAGAGTTGCACACTCTAAAAGTGTCAGCTCAGAGACATCCTTGCCGAAATAGGTCTCAGCCGCAGTTTTAACACCGTAGCAGCCTGCGCCAAGGGAAACAGTATTCAAATACGCTTCAAGTATCTCTTTTTTAGAGTAATTTTTCTCAAGATTTAACGCACGCAAAATCTCACCGAATTTACGGTTATAGGTTGCCTCGTTATCGTCTGTCAGGTTCTTTATAAGCTGCTGAGTTATAGTCGAACCGCCCTGACCTTTATATTCAGGGTTAATTAAAACGCCTATAGTTCTTATCCAGTCAACACCGCTGTGGTCATAAAAGCGCTTATCCTCAAGGCAAACAAAGGCCCACAATAGATTTTCCGGCATTTCATCGTAGTCAACCCAAATACGGTTTTCTTCGCCATGGAGTCTCGCAAGCTCTATAGGTCTATTGTTGTCGTCATAAGCGTACATAATTGAGGTCTGATTTTGGTTGTCTTTATAATCGTCAAGGTTAATTACTATACCGCCGTCAACAAAGTTTGTAGCATAGTCCAAAACATTAGTGCCGACAATTATAAATGTCAGCATCGCTGCCACAAAAACGCAGAACAAAAAGGTGAAGGCAACAAAAAGTCCTGTATGCTTCTTTTTCTTTTTTTTCTTTTTATTTTTAACCCTGCCACTTGTTTGTGGCTTGATGTCCTTTGAATTTTTTGCCATAACAGCTCTGTCCTCCAAAAGAAATAGTGTTGCGAACAGGCAAAGCTACCCATTCTTGCTTATTATAATAGATTAGCGAAACTAAATCAACCTTAAAAAGGGATTTTCTGTAAAAATGATAAATTTGTAAGAATTATATATGGGTAATTATTGGCAAAAAGTTTAAGATAATCACCTTTTGGTCTTTTTTATGCTTAGTTATACGCCTAAATAAAGCAGAAAACCCGACGAGACTTTCCCGTCGGGTTTATTGATTACAATTAGTATTCTGCTTCGCCCTCATAAATGAGAACTGCGTTACCTGTAAGATAGATACCGTCGTCGTTATATGTTACGGCAAGATCGCCGCCTTTAAGCTTAACAGTAATCTCCTCGCCTTTCTTGCAAAAACCGTTAGCAACAGCGGCAACAGCAGCAGCACAAGCGCCGGTACCACAAGCAAAGGTTTCACCGTTACCTCTCTCGTAAGCTCTCATCTTAAGAGTGTGTGAGTTTACCACTCTGACAAACTCTGTGTTAACTCTTTCGGGGAAGATGTCGGCATATTCAAAGTAAGGTCCAATCTTATCAAGATCAAGAGAATCAATATCTCTTTGGAATACTACACAGTGAGGGTTACCAACACCAAGGCAGGTGATATTATAGCTACCTGCGCCGATTGTAATGGGATAGTCAATGATTTCGCCCTCGTCGAGAGTACAGGGAAGTGCCTTTGCGTCAAAGGTCGGCTTGCCCATATAAACCTGAACAGATGTAACTCTCTTATTTGAAACATAAAGCTTAAGCTCTTTAATGCCTGCACCTGTTTCAACTGTAATTTCCTCTTTGTTAACAATGCCCTTGTCATAGAGATATTTACCTACGCAGCGAATAGCGTTACCTGCCATTTTGCCCTCAGAGCCGTCACGGTTGAAAATTCTCATCTTTGCATCTGCAACATCTGAGTTTTCTATAAGCACTATACCATAGCCACCGATACCTGAATGTCTGTCGCAGAAATTAATGCAAAGTGACTCAGGGCAGGTGATACTGCCATCACGATTATCAATGAAGATATAGTCGTTGCAAGTACCGTGCATCTTAGCAAATTTAAGAGTGTTTCTCTGTGTACGCATAGAGTTTATATCAATAAGCTCTGTGTTAAGCTGGCTGTAGTTACTTGCCATAATATCAAGCATTGCATTTGCAGTGTCAAGAGATGTAAAGCAAGCGATACCCAGCTGAAGTGCCTTTCTGTGAAGGGCGATATAGTTATCCATTGTGGAGTCAAAGAGAGCGCCGGTGTAAACAATAAAGTTGATTTTTCCGCTTTCAAGAAGCTTGAAGCAATAGTCGCTTTCTCTTATACCCTTAACATAGGTTACGTTAATGCCTAAGTTTACAATTGCTCTTGCAGTGTCCTTAGCCGCATAAATGTTAATGCCAAGGTCCTGAAGCTTTTTAGCAATTGAAACAATCTCGTCAAGGTCATGCTCGTCAACGCTGAGAAGAACACCCATTTCCTTTTTATCAGCTGATGCTTCAACCTTAATACCTGAAGCTGTAAGGCTCTTAAACAATGCCTCGTTGAGAGTTTTGCCTATACCTAAAACTTCACCTGTTGATTTCATCTCAGGTCCGAGATATGAGTTAACGTCGTTGAGCTTTTCAAAGGAGAATACGGGAGCTTTAACAGCGTAGTAAGGCGGAGCTTCATAAAGACCTGTGCCATAGCCTAAATCTTTAAGAGGTGTGCCAACCATAACCTTTGTAGCGAGGTCAACCATAGGAACATTTGTTACCTTACTGATGTAAGGAATAGTTCTGGAAGCTCTGGGATTAACCTCAATAATATAAAGCTGATTTTCATATATAAGGTACTGAATATTTACAAGTCCCTTAGTACCGAGAGCGAGAGCAAGCTTCTCTGAGCAATCGGCAACGGTCTGTGTCATCTTATCAGTCAATGAGAAAGGCGGATAAACGGCAATTGAGTCACCTGAGTGAACACCTGCACGCTCAATGTGCTGCATAATACCGGGGATAAGAACATCTTTACCGTCGGAAATTACATCAACCTCAATTTCTATACCACTCATATATTTATCCACAAGCACCGGGTTTTCAATGCCTGTTGAAAGAATCTTCTTCATATATCTTTCAACTTCGGTGTCGTTATGAACTATTGTCATATTCTGACCACCGATAACATAAGAGGGACGAAGAAGTACCGGATATGTCAAACGGTTAGCGGCTTCAAGAGCTTCCTCAAGAGTCATAACGCCACAGCCCTTCGGACGCATAAAGCCGTACTTTTCAAGCAAAGCGTCAAACTTTTCTCTGTCTTCCGCTGTGTCGATACCCTCCTGAGAGGTACCAAGAATTTTAATTCCGCTGTCATCTAAGAACTTAGTCAGCTTAATAGCTGTCTGACCACCGAAGGCAACAACAACGCCTATTGGCTTTTCCACCTCGATGATATTCATTACATCTTCCTCACAAAGAGGCTCAAAATAAAGTCTGTCAGCGGTGTCATAGTCTGTTGAAACTGTTTCCGGGTTGTTGTTAACAATTACAACATCGTAGCCAAGCTCCTTAAGTGTCCATACACAGTGAACGCTTGAATAGTCAAATTCAATACCCTGACCGATACGGATAGGACCTGAACCGAGAACCATTACTACATCCTTACCCGAACGCTTAAAGCGTCTTGACTCACAAGCCTTATCATATGATGAATAGAAATAAGGTGTTGTTGCCGGGTACTCTGCCGCACAGGTATCAACCATTTTATAGCTTGCCTGCTTGTGGAATGACTCAGGGAATGAGCAGAACTTGCGAAGTGTCTTATCGGTGTAGCCGTATTTTTTAGCTTTGAGATAAGTTTCTTCGTCAATTTCCTTGCCTTGAATTTCATTTTCGAAATCAGCAAGGTTGCGAAGCTTTTCAATAAACCACTTGTCAACTCTTGTGATTTCATTTATCTTTTCTGTTGAAATTCCTGCCTTAATAGCCTCAAAGATAGTGAAAATTCTTCTGTCATCCTGATCTTCGAGTCTTTCAAGCAACGGCTTGTCGTTTATAGGCTTAGCGTTGAGGGTGTCAAGGGAGATTTCAGCGCCTCTGACAGCTTTCATAATAGCTTCCTCAAAGCTCTGTCCTATTGACATAACCTCACCGGTTGCCTTCATTTGAGTGCCAAGCTTACGGCTTGAGCCTACAAATTTATCGAAGGGCCATTTGGGGAACTTACAAACAACATAGTCGATTGACGGCTCAAAGCAAGCACTTGTTTCGCCGGTAATATCGTTTTTGATTTCGTCAAGATTATAACCTAAAGCAAGCTTAGTTGTCATCTTCGCAATAGGATAGCCTGATGCCTTTGAAGCGAGAGCTGATGAACGTGAAACACGAGGATTAACCTCAATAACCGCGTATTCAAAGGAATCCGGATTAAGAGCGAACTGGCAGTTACAGCCACCAACAATTTTAAGCGCGCCGACAATGTCAAGAGCAGCCTGCTTTAACATACCGTATTCCTTGCTTGAAAGGGAAAGTGCGGGAGCTACAACGATGCTGTCGCCTGTATGAACGCCAACAGGGTCAAAGTTTTCCATTGAGCAAATTGCAATAGCGTTGCCTGCGGAGTCACGCATTGTTTCAAACTCAATTTCTTTCCAGCCTTTAATATATCTTTCAACAAGAATCTGTGTGATAGGTGAAGCGTCAAGACCGGTTTTTGCTATAATTTTAAGCTCTTCCTCGTCATAAGCAACACCGCCACCTGCAC
>CAYWKY010000034.1:2014-13369 GCA_964458915.1 uncultured Faecalibacterium sp. | reverse complement strand
CCTTTCATTTAATTGAAAATATATTTGATATTTTATTGATTATTTTTTCTATAAAGCTTTCCTTTGGTTTTGGCTGTACTGTGGCAATTTCTTCGCAGGACACAATATCCCTTTTGAAAAGCAAAGCTCCGTCTTTATAAATTTCGAGTTTGCCTATGACCTCGCCACACTTTATAGGTGCATATAAAAACGAAGGCAAATAAACCTTTTGGGTGATTTTAGCCTTATCGCCCATATAGCTAATTAGGCTGTGTTCTTCCAATGTGAGAGCAAGCTCGCCCTTAACACCGCCGTAAACCTTAATTTTATCCGGCAAATGAAGAAAAATCTTATCGGTTTTAATTTCACCAAAGCCATAATCATAAAGCTTAATGTGGTCATTCCAATCGTCACCTGCATTTAGCGTCACGGCGACAAGAGTAACACCGTTTCTTTGACAAGCCGAAACAAGACATCTACCGCTTTTCTTTGTAAAGCCGGTTTTTATACCGAAAACTCCACTGCAAGAGTAAAGCAATCGGTTGTGATTTGAGAAGGTCATACGAACCTTAGGCTCAATAAAATCTACGGTTTTGCTTTTAGCGGAGCAAATTTCCCGAAATAGGGGATTTTTTATAGCTTCAGCTCCAAGAAGCGCCATGTCATAAGCCGTCGAGTAGTGCATTTCACTGTCGAGACCAGATGCGGTTACAAAATTAGTAGCTGACATACCTATTTCTTTAGCTCTAATATTCATTAAAGCTGAAAAAGCTTCTTCGCTACCCGAAATAAACTCAGCGGTCAGCTTTGCGGCATCGTTTCCGCTTTCAAGAAGCATTCCCCAAACCAAGGTCTCCAAAGTCATTTTATAGCCACTTTTAAGACCGATTGACGTACCTTCAGTGGCAATCTTATCGCAGACAACCGTTTGGGACAGCCTCCCGCTTTCAATAGCCAAAAGCGCTGTCATAATTTTGGTTGTACTTGCCATTGAGTGCTGTTCATGAGCATTTTTCTCAAAATAGACCTCTAAAGTGTCGGCGTTTATTAAAACTGCACTTTTTGCGCTTAAGGTCGGCGCGTCGACAGAGTACACCGAAAAGGAAAATAAAACTGTTAAAGCTAAAATTAAAATTGTTTTTTTAAGCAACAAAGCAACCACCTGCCATTTTTATGATATGCAGGCGGTTGATTTAAAATTAGTTTTTTGATTATTTTACTTCCTCAATGGGAGCGTCAGTAACAACTGTATCCTTCTTTGCTTTGTTCATAAGACCTGTAACCTTATCGAACATTTCAGGTACAAGGTTAACAACTCTTTCGGCTGCGTTGTCGTAAGCTGTGATGTGCTTGAGAGTAACCTCACCACCGTTAACAACAAGGAAAGCAACGGGAGTAATTGTCACACCGGCACCACCGCCGCCACCGAAAAGCTCTTGATTGCCTTTTGAGGGGAAATCGGCACCGCCTGAAGCGAAACCGTATGTAACCTTTGAAACGGGAATAATTGTTGTGCCGCCCTCTGCGTAAATTGCTTCACCGATGATTGTGCTTGTATCAACGAGATCACGGATTTTTTCAATTGTTGAGGAGAGGATTGCACCTGCTGATTTTTCTGCCATATTATATCATCCTTTCATTAATTCACTTGGTTGCTAGTTGCAGCTTTAGCCGGCTGCTGTTGTTTTTGCCCTTCGCCGTCAGCTTCTTTCTTTTTTGTACCGCCGATAAAAAATTTAACGGCAACTTTAAAGATAAGTCTGAACACCATTGCAAGGGTTGCGTTGATAATCTTTCTGAGAGTGATATTCATGTCACAAAAAAATTCACCCTCGGATGTGTTAGCCAAAAAGTCCGGCTCAACGCTCACATCATATTTATTAACGATATTGTTATTACATATAAAGCCAAACACAGGATAAACCTTTTGGCAAGTCTCGCCATATTTTATCGCTGTAGAAGCCGCATCGCCTGTGCCGACTTTTATGTAAAGGTCAATCTCGTCAAATTTAATACTTTTGAAAATTTTGCCACCGTATATACCTAAAACTTTGAAAAGATTTCCAATGACGGTCATCATTCCGTCATAACCGTTAGCTTTAACCATTTCCAATATAGGATTGGGCTTCTTTTCGCCCTGAGGCTTTTCTTCTT
The DNA here is from genome assembly GCA_964458915.1 of uncultured Faecalibacterium sp. GTDB lineage: Bacteria > Bacillota > Clostridia > Oscillospirales > Acutalibacteraceae > UBA6857. Next base: position 11,236 of record CAYWKY010000034.1, on the reverse strand, counting down.
TCGGTTTTTCAGGCTTTGGCTTTTTTTCTTTTGCTTTCTTTTCCTTTTTGGGTTTGTTAGGGTCTATAGGCAAAATATCAAGCTTAATAAATAAATACTTAAGCGTAAGATGAATTTTGTCGTCATATGCCATTGAGACCTTAAAGGGTATTGAAAGCACAAGGATGAAGAATGCTATAATTCCTGCAATTACACACAGAAATATTTCAAATCCTGTCACCCTATCACCCCTTTCAAATCTTCTTTATATATGTTACCTTAAAAAAGCTTTTTCGTCAACCACTTATTCAAAATCTGTTCACTCAGTTTCAATATTTTTTATTTTTTCGTCGCTATTTTCTGCGTTTTCATCTTTTTGGTACTCTGCCGAAGCGGGAAGCTCAGGCAATTCATCAAGTGAAGATATGCAAAAACAGCGCAAGAATTCAGGTGTGGTTCCGTATATAAGCGGTCTGCCCGGCAAATCGAGCCTACCTTTTTCTTCAACGAGAGACTTTCCGCAAAGGTTTGAAATTACAGCCGAGCAATCAACACCTCTGACACTTTCGATGTAAGCTTTAGTGACCGGCTGATTGTAGGCAATAATTGCCAACACTTCAAAAGCAGCTTGTGAGAGTGGTGCATTTTTCTTAACCTCAATTACTGCTCTGATTTTATCGGCATACTGCTTTTTTGTGCAAAGCTGATATTTGTTTTCAAGTCGCAAAAGGCAAATGCCGCTGCTTTCGTCCTCATATTTTTCTTGAAGCTTTTCAAGAATGTCTCTAACAACTATTTCATCAAGCTCAAGCGCAACACAAAGACGCTCAATTTCAATAGGCTCACCCATTGCGAAAAGCACAGCCTCAAGCATGGACATAAGCTCATTATTGCTCATTGTTTGTTACCTCTTCCTTTTCATATTCACTATCGAGCAAAGCTAAATCAACTTCATTGACACCATCGCTCTGCTCTAATTCCAACTTATCTGCACTGCCCCAAGCCTTGACCTTGTTGGCCTTAATCAGCTCAAGAACAGCAAGAAAGGTTGCAACCATTTCCGAACGAGATGAAGCATCGGTAAAGAAATCAGAGAATTTGCGTTTTTTGCCATTCTTTAATTTAGAAAATATACCCGCTACTCTTGAGGAAACAGAAACAATTTTCTTTGACACAATTGCAGTAAAAGCTTCAAAGGGAGGCGGAAGCTTTCGTTTTCCCCTACCAATTGCTGCAAGATAGCTTTTAAAAAGCTCCTCACTTTCATGAAGTCTGTCATACGTTTTCTTTGTCTCAATTTTCATAGTGTCACGATAGAAATAATCGAAGCCGTCAGCATTTTCTGCTATCTTACCTGCAAGAATCTTACAGTCACGGTACTCTAAAATTTCACCGGTCAACTCTTTTTTCAGCTGCTCAGCTTCCTCGTACACAGGAAGAAGAGAAACAGTTTTAATATAGACAAGTCTCGCCGCCATATCAAGAAAATCGCTTGCGACCTCCATATCGGCTTCTTCCATTTTTCTAACATAGTCTGTATACTGCTCAACGAGAGTGAAAATAGGAATATCGTTAATATTAAGTTTATGCTTGTTAATAAGATGCAAAAGAAGATCCATAGGTCCTTCAAACACATCTAATTTATATTGAATTACTTCCATTATTTAACTCCCAATTTTATTATATAGGCTCTGTTTAAACAAAAGGCGCACAGCAAATTTTAAAAATAATATTCTGTAAAAAGCTCGTTCCAAGAGAAATCGGAGTATCAAGTACACCTAAAAGGATAAGAGCAAAAACGCCCAAAACAATATATCTTTCATATTGCATCATTTTGTAATAGACACTATCTGGCAATATAGCGTTTAAAATTCTCGAACCGTCGAGAGGCGGAATTGGTATTAAATTAAACACCGCAAGAGAAACATTGACCGTAGCCGCATACATAAAGAATAAGGCGACATATGTCATCATTTCATTGAAGGCGAATTTATAATAAATCAGGCAATAAAGAAATGTGAATATAAATGCCATAATTACATTTGAAACGGGACCCGCAAGGGCAGTTAAAGCCATGTATTTTTTTCTTTTCGACGGCTTGAAGTTTCTCATGTTGACAGGTACCGCCTTAGCGTAGCCGAAGCCGACAAGAATTATCATAAGTGAACCGAGAGGATCAATATGAGCCAGTGGATTCATTGTAAGTCTGCCGGACAATCTTGCAGTTGGATCGCCCAACTTATTGGCAACATAGCCGTGAGCAAACTCATGTATAGGCAAAACGCAGAATATAATAAACACACGAGCGCAAAGGCTTATTATAAGATCCATAGACAGACCGTTTCTGAATAAATCAAATAACATGATTTTTTCTCCTTCCTACAACAATACGCTGTATGTTATTATAATCATTTATCGTCTTACTGTCAAAGTTTATTTTTTCAAACAGTTCCATTATATCTTCGCTTTGATCTTCGCCACATTCAAAAGCCATAAAGCCGTCTGCTTTAAGCTTACTGCTCCAAGAGTCAACGAGGCTGCGATAGAACATTAAACCGTCCTCACCGCCATCAAGCGCCATAATAGGCTCATGCTGAACCTCTTTTTGCAAAAAAGGTATTTCACGGCTTCTGATATATGGCGGATTGCTGACAATAACATCAGCGTCGGGCAGAAAATCGAAATCATCATAGGAAAGTATATCTCCTTGAATTATCGACGGCTCATTACCGCTACAAAGATTTTTACAGTTTTCTCTCAGGTACAGTAAAGCTTCATCTGATTTTTCAATAAGAGTTACCTTGGCATTCGGACAAAGCTTTTTAATTGAAATTCCTATACAACCGCTACCTGAGCAAAGGTCATACACCACAGGTGACGGAATATTCTTAATTTTTTCGCAGATATATTCACAAAGTATTTCTGTTTCAGGTCTTGGAATAAGCACACCCTTTCCAACTTTGAAAGTGTAGCCCATAAAATCCCACTGGCCGATAATATATTGCAGCGGCTCACCTGTTATTCGGTGAAGAGCCATCATTTCAGCTTTATCGGCGTTTTCCGGGGAAATCTCGTCATTCCCTTTCAAAAGAAATTCGCTGTATGAAATATCTAAAATATGCTCAATTATATATCTTACTTCAAGAGCACTGTCTTCGATTTTATTATCATTTAAAAGCTCACAAAGAGATTTGTAAAGTGATGAAATAGTCATATCTTGTCGTCCTCTGGGTTATCTGTTATAACCGCTTTAAATGATGCTAAAGCAACCTCGATCATATCTTCATCAGGCTCTTTAGTGGTAAGTCTTTGCATCCAAAGTCCCGGAGCAGAAAGAATTTTAACTAATAAATTGTCATGTCTGCCTGCGTACTTAATAAACTCATAGCTAAGTCCGGTAACTATAGGCAGAATGAGAATTTTTATTGCCATCCAAACAAGAGTTTGATTGCGAAGCTCAGGAGCTATAACGGATATAGCCGATGAAATTACAACGCTTATTATAATAATTACGAAAATGAAACTTGTACCGCAACGAGGGTGAAATCTTGGCTGTTTCTTTATATTTTCGACAGTAAGCTCCAGTCCGTTTTCATAGCAGAAAATAGTTTTATGCTCTGCTCCGTGGTACATAAATGTACGCTTTATATCTTTCATAAGAGAAACTAAAGCGATATACAAAACAAAAATCACCATTCTTATGATACCCTCAAAAAGAGCTCTGTAGTTGGTGAGAACCTCGCCGGAAAGCTTATTGATAAAGTTGACGGCAACGGTTGGCAAATAGAAGAACAAAGCGAAAGCGAGTACCACACCCAAAACGCTTGCCACAGCAGTCAGGGCACCCATAACTTTTTTGTTAAGGTGGTCATTGAGCCATTTATCCAGCTTAGACATATTTTCTTCGGATTCCTCAAAGTCTTCCATTCCGCTTTTTTCAGCTGACATCATTAGACATTTATAGCCGAAAATCATCGATTCAATATATGCCACAACACCACGAACAAGCGGCCAGCCAAGAGGCTTAAATTTATCCTTTGCATGTTTAATTTCAACCATTTCGGTGTCAATTGTGCCATCAGGTGTTCTCACAGACACTGCCGCACCCTTTGGACCTTGCATCATTACACCTTCGATAAGAGCTTGACCGCCTACCGAGGTTTTATGCTGAGGCTTATCTTTTGTTTTAGCCATTACTTATCCTCCTTAAATTCACACGGCAATATCACTTCAACTGTCGTGCCTTGGGACAAAACACTTGTAATATTAATTTCGCCCATATGCTTTTTAATTATTTCATCTGCCACAGCAAGGCCTATGCCCGTACCTCTGACAGTATTATTAGCTTTATAAAATTTCTCTTTTACATGCGGTAAATCCTTATCGGAAATTCCGCAACCATTGTCGCAGACGGATATTTTAACATAATCCAGTACTGTTTCAATTCTAATTTCAACTTTTCCGCCTTTATCGGTATATTTAATAGCATTGTCAAGAATATTTATAAGAACTTGGCGAATCTTGTCTTTATCACCGTTTACATAAACATCATCTTTTATTAAATCGCAATATTCCAGCAATATACTTTCTTCATCGGCTTTTGTTTTATAAAAACCGCAAACATTGTGTATCAGCTCACATATATTAAATCTTGCGCTTATTATTTTCATGCCGGAGTTTTGCATACGAGAAAAGTCGAGCAATTCCTCAACCATAGATGAAAGTCTTGTGGTTTCATCAACAATAATGTCAAGCCCCTTGTCAAGTATCGCCTTATCATAGCCCACATTTTTAAGCGTTTCGCCCCAACCCTTTATGGCTGTAAGGGGTGTTCTTATTTCATGAGAAACAGTTGAGATAAAGTCGTTTTTCATTTTGTCAATTTCACTGAGCTGTAAAGCCATGTTATTTATAGAGTCACACAGCTCACCGATTTCGTCATTGTAATAGTCGTAATTAATCCGAACACTAAAATTACCTTTGGCTATTTCTCCGGTGGTTTTACGAATATCCGTAACAGGATTTACAATCGACGAAACAAAATACATTCCAGAAGCGGTTATTAGCAAAACAATTATGAAAAAGGCCACCAAAACAACAAGGGAAATTATAATCAGCTGATCATACATTTCTTTCATCGAAACCAAATATCTCACTGCACCATAATTCTTACCTGTTTCATCACGAAGAATATATGTCATTGCCGTAACCGGCTCGCCGGAATCTAAACGCAGGCGCTTAACTCCAATGTTATCCTCAGCTTGAAGCGCCAATTCATAGTCTTCCCAATTTGTTGAGGATGAAGCGTTGAATCCGCTTGAAGAAACAATCATTTTTCCGTTTTTATCTATGACCCAAACCTCCATAACATCACGGTAAAGAAAATTCTCCACAAACTTATATGCGCCCAAGGTAAAATTGTCGTCGTTACCATTGTTATATGTAGAAAAAAATGTGTCAACAGATTTTGAGTTTCTCGCTCTTATGGCAAGCTCAGCAGAGTTAAAATATCTGGAAGATGCCGAATAGATAATAGTACAAGAAAAAACGAAGAGTATTGCAACTATAACCAAAAGGATATGCTTTATCCAACGGCTTTTAATTGAGCTTTTCATATTCTCTCCCCTAACTTATTATTCTACCCACCTGTAGCCTCTGCCCCAAACAGTCAAAAGGTGTTCGGGAGTTGAGGAATTATCCTCTATTTTTAATCTAAGTCTTCTTATATTTACATCCACGACCTTTTCGTCACCGAAGTATTCATTACCCCAAACATGCTCAAGAAAAACATTTCTCGGCAAAGTCGTGTTAGGATGCTTGAAGAAACATTCCAATATGTGATATTCAATTTGTGTAAGCTCTATTTCTTTGCCCTTTTTGAAAATTACATGCTCTTTTAAGTCGAGAGTAAAGTCACCTAAGGTAATTGAATCCTTAGACGATTCATTAAGCAGCTGTTTGCTGTAGCTTACACGTCTATATAGCGCATCAACTCTCGCCACAAGCTCCGAGGTTGAAAACGGCTTTGTTATATAGTCATCAGCACCACTGACAAGACCTTGAATTTTATCTTGCTCTTGAGTTTTGGCTGTCAAAAAGACTACACCAACATTCATATTGTTGCTTCTGATATAGTTACAAACTTCTATTCCGTCACAGCCGGGCATCATTATATCAAGCAAAGCTATATCGATTTCATCACCGAAGGCATCAAATTTTTCTTTGGCTTCCTCACCGTTTTGAGCCTCGATGGTCTCGTACCCGGCAAGCTTTAGATTAATCGTAATAAATTCTCTGATAGCACTTTCGTCCTCAGCAATTAAAACAGTCTTCATTTTCTCACCCCATAATCATTGATTTTTCTATAATTTTTCTTGTTATACCGAAATCATCGCCTGCGTTGAAAATTCTGTAATAATAGTACAAGCTGTTGCCACTATCAAGATAGTCATAATTTGATGTAAAGTAAGAAACAGATTCATCTTGAGGAACAGCCTTAATTGAGAAATATGGCGTACCCATAACAAGTTGATTGTTTTCGTTTTTAAGCTCACAAAATGTCAATATGCCACTTTCGGTATTGTTTTCAACTGTAATTTTACCTAACCAATCTTTATCGAAAACAAAGCTATATGAGCCGGCTGAATTAATTAGGTGGTACTCAATTGTTTCAGCCCTTTCACCTTGCAACTGAACCCATTTTGTCAGGCTCTGAGGCAAAGATTGTGTGCGTTCAGCTGAGATTATATTGCTGCCCGGCAAAAATTCCTCTGTTGGCATTTCTATAACACCATCGGAATTAATATCAGCGCTCATAACGCTTGTTGACCTCGATGTCACAGCACTTACTGTCATGCCGTCAATTAAGTATCTTCTAAACTCGTTATTCTCGCCGTCCCAGCTAAAACAGTCTGTAGCCATACCGCTGTCAACCTTATAGCCGTCGATATATATTCTTCTTATATTGCTATCTTTTGTGTAGTCACTGGTAACAGCAGTAACAGAAGAGATAGAGCGATCGAGAACAGTGCTGCCCTTTTCGATAATGCCGTTAGTTTCATAAGACAAATATGCTGCTCTGTACTCTGCCGAATTACCGGTAGCAAAGTATTTAAGATTTAATATATCTTTTTTTCCGTCGCAATCTATATCTATAACTCTAAAAAGCGAATAAGAATCATCGAAAACTGACTCTATAGAAACCTCATCGGAAACGCTGCTGATTTTATAAACACTCATAAGTTTTGAATAATCGTCTTGATATGTTGCCCAGCCAACGATAATCTCTTTATATTTATCACCGTTGAGATCCGCAAATTCAATTTCCTGAATTTGATTGTGGAGACTTTTGAAATCAGCAATACTCTCCCACTCATCATTCACCTTGTCGAGAACATTCATTCTCACTATGTCAATTTCACTCGTATCAGAATAAAAAACAATTACCTCATTGTCGTCATCACCGTCGAGATCAATAAAAGTGTACGCTGAACGGTAGTCGCCTTTAATTGGCTGCTTTAAAAGATAGTTGTTGCCGGCATATTTTTCAAAAGCAACCTGAATATCTAAATTCTCGCCCTCAACCTTAGGCGGTTTTATAAGGGAATTAATAGGCTTGAATGCCGAGACAAGCATGACGAGCATTACCGCCAATATCAATGCAACAGCGACAAGACCGGCAGAATACTTTTTCATATTTTACTATCCTCACTTTAACGCAGTTTTAAATTTAGTTTAAGGCAAAAGTATTATTTCTCCAAATAAGTTTTAAGTGGCGAAATATCAAGCTCATGACAATTTAAAATGAACTGTAAAAACTCACTCGCTATTTTTTTTGCGCCGCCGACAACATCACTTTCAATATTAAGGGGCATAATCGGGTCGTGTACACTAAGTCGAAGAAGTAACCAACCTTTTTTATCTTCAGAATCAAAGTATACTCTGACACCTTCTCTGTTATCGTCAGCAACTCTCCAGTCTGAAGTGTTTTCAGCGTAGCTTAAAAGCTCGTCAATGACCTTGTTGCCGTAAGCTCTGAAATCGTTTTCTTTAATTTTAAAACGAAGCTCCATTTCCTCTTTAGGGTCACGAAGAGAAGAAATAAGGCTATCTAAGGTCTTTCCTTCTTTGCCCATTTGAGCCATTTTAATAACAACCTTAGTCATAAGATAAGCTCCGTCATCAAGATAATAGTTATCTCTGAAAGCAGCATGACCTGAGGTTTCCATAGCAAGAGGACAGTTTATGCCCTCGCTTTCAAGGCGAAGCTGTTCGTCAATAACGTTTCTATAGCCTCTTTTAAAGCGGTAGTGTACACCGCCAAGGTCGTGATTTATAAAATCGCTAAGACCTGTTGAGGTTACGCTGTCAGTAACTATAGTGCCACCCTTATTGTTTTCGAGAGCTATTATTGAAGCTAAAGCCACAAGGCGGTTACGGTTAATTTCCTTGCCCTTTGAATCAACACAGCCTGCTCTGTCAACGTCGGTATCAAATATTATACCTAAATCAGCCTTGCTGTTTATTACTGCCTTGCAAATTGAAGCCATTGCCTCTTTGTTTTCAGGGTTTGGCGCATGATTCGGGAACATGCCATCCATATCGAGAAACTGGCTGTCTGACACATCTGCACCTAAAGGAGCAAGAACATCTGTAGCATAAAATCCACCAACACCGTTACCTGCATCTACAATGATTTTATAGCCGGAAAGAGGCTTTTCACTTTCGTTCACACCAAGCTCAGTGCATATCATTTTGCGAAGTCCCTCAGAATAGATTTTCATATAGTCTATTGCCTTAACCTTTGGTGCTGCACCGTTTGGAGCATAGTCTTCTGAGGCAAGATAAGTTATTCTCTCAATATCATTTGCACCAAGTCCGCTATCCTTAGTGAAAAATTTCAGTCCGTTTTTATTAAACGGGTGGTGACTTGCGGTGATTTGGACACTTGCGGTACAACCAAGGTAAACCGTAGTCATAAACATAGCTGGTGTGGAAGCATAGCCGCAATCATATATTTCATAGCCAAACTCGCCTAAAGCGGCGATAACCTGCTTTTTAATGCGAAGTGCAGAAATTCTCGAATCATGACCTACGGCGATTTTTTCGCCCTCATAGCCATTTTCCTTAAGCCATTTGCAAAAGCCGACAGTTAAATCGAACACAGCTTTATCGGTAAGCTCAATTTCTTCACCGCTTACGCCTTCGGCAGCAGTACCTCTAATATCAGAACCACTTTTTAGC
>CAYWKY010000034.1:0-2004 GCA_964458915.1 uncultured Faecalibacterium sp. | reverse complement strand
TTTTTAGCTTCTTATAAATATTCTCCATAACTATTCTCCTCTTTTAATAAGATCATCTGTAATTTCGCTTAAGAATTTATACATAGGTGTAAAAGCTCTCACAGCATAAATAAGCTCCTGCTCAATAGAACCGTCAATGAGCTTAGACACATCATTTGAATAATATGAAAAGCCAAAATTCTTTGCGTTGTAAAACAGTCTAAGGTCATCTTTCACCTTTTCAATATTCGGTTTATCTTTTTTAAATGAGTCTATATAAAGCTGTGCGCCTGTCACTTCAACACTTTTGAGAGCCTTTTTAAATTTTGCTCCCTCAGATATAAGCTTTTCTCTAAAAGCGCTAAGACCTGTCGCATCAAAACGGAACATAGCAACACCGTAGTCGTAGCCGTCAGGATAAATTTCAAACCACATACACGGGAAGTTGTTCCATTGATGTTTGTCACGCATAAACATACACCAAATATTGCTTCTGTAAAGCTCTTTGTTTTTTGTGTAACGAGTATCTCGTCTGATTCTCGACACCATTTTAGTGGGAATCAACTGCATTTTAGGATCTATTTTATATAGCTCATCGCTCAAATCGGAGCAAAGCTGTCTCATTGGTACTATAGACATTCTTTTGATGTCTTCTTTTACACTTTCATAGAAATCCTTAGAGTCATTAAACTTATTCAATTCGAGCAGCATAAAACCGTTTTGGTCAAAGCCTTTAAATTCACTCATATTATTTAACCTCTCTATCGAGAACCTTCATAACATTTTCGGCAGCGTACATAACAGCAACCTTAGCCGAATGGAAATTGAGACCACCCTGAAGCCAAACAGCGTATGGCTCTCTAAGAGGTGCGTCTGCTGACAGCTCAATTGACGAGCCAAGTGTAAATGCACCAGCCGCCATAATTACCTTGCTGTCATATCCGGGCATTTCCCAAGGCTCAGGAGTTACAAATGAGTCAACGGGTGAACCTTTTTGTATACCTTGACAAAAAGCAATAAGGTTATCGCTGTTTCTAAGTCTTACAGCCTGAATAATATCGTGTCTGACTTCACCGCTTTCAGGTGTCGGGTCAAAGCCCATAAGAGTAAACAGTGCCGATGTAAAGGCGGCTGTTTTAAGAGCCTCACCGACAACATGAGGCGCTGAGAAAATGCCCATAAACAGCTCTCGTGAGTGTCCTAAGGTTGCGCCGACTTCTCTGCCAAGACCGGGCGTAGTGAGTCTGTAAGCACACTTCTCAACATATTCCTTTTTGCCGGCAATGTAGCCACCTGTTTTTGCAATACCGCCACCGGGATTTTTAATAAGTGAGCCGGCCATAAGATCAGCACCAACATCAGTTGGCTCAATTTTTTCAACGAACTCACCATAGCAGTTGTCAACCATAACCATAGCATTGCTGCACTTTTTAGTTATATCAACTATTCTTTTTATCTGCGAAACGCTGAGACTTGGACGAAGACTGTAGCCCCTTGAACGCTGAATGTAAACCATTTTCACATCGCCCTTTGCCAGTCTCTTTTCTATTGCTTCAAAATCAACATTGCCGTCATCGCAAAGAGGAACCTCATCATATTTAACACCGTAGTCCTTAAGTGAACCCATATTTTCGCCATCTTGAGAAATACCGATCACCGGTTGAATTGTGTCATACGGTGTACCGGTTACACTGAGCATGGTGTCACCCGGACGAAGCACACCGAAAAGTGCAACGGTCAAAGTGTGAGTACCGCAGGTGAAATTATGCCTTACAAGGGCATCCTCTGCTCCCACAGCTTGAGAGAAAACAAGGTCAATAACCTCTCTGCCCCTGTCGTTATAGCCGTAGCCTGTACTTTCGGCAAACATAGACTCGCTGACATGGTTATCTATAAAAGCTTTAAGTATCTTTTTTTGATTATATTCTGTAATCTCATCTATTAACTGAAATTCGTTTTTTGCTTTTTCCAGAGCTTTAACTGAAAGCTCCTCAACTCTTTTATCAAAACTGAACACTATTATTT
>CAYWKY010000033.1:0-13506 GCA_964458915.1 uncultured Faecalibacterium sp. | reverse complement strand
ATTGTAAAGGACGAATATTTAAAACTTGACAAGCCCGAATAATAAAGAAAGGACTTAGTTTTATGAATGTTTTTGACTTTGATGACACCATATATGACGGCGACAGCAACCTTGATTTTTTCAAGGATGTGTTTATGAAATATCCGTCGCTTATAAAATATGTTCCCGACGTTATAAAAATTATGAACGACTACAGAAAAACCACCTTGCGTTTTGAGGATTTGATTGAAAAATACGGCGGTGTTTTAAAAGATTTCATCGACAAAAATCAACCCGACCCGGAAAAAATGTCAAAGGAATTTTGGGATAAACACGAAAAGCAGATAAAGCCCTTTTATAAGGAAATTCAAAGGGAAGATGACCTTATTATCACCGCTTCCCCTAAATTTCAAATGGACGAAATTTGTAAACGCTTGGGCATAAAGCATTATCTTGCCTCTGAGTTTGATTTGAGAACAGGTGAGTTCGGCAAGATTTGTTTTCGTGAGAATAAAATAGAGTTTTTCCGTCAGGCGTACCCAGACGGTGTTATAGACGATTTTTATACGGACTCAATGAATGATGAATTCCTTTTCCCATATGCGAAAAGAGTTTTCTTTGTCACAGGTCAAAAAATAAAGAGAATTAAGTAAATTATGGAAAGACTGGATAAAATAATTGCATCTCAGGGTCAATACTCCAGAAATGAGGTTAAAAAGCTCATAAAAGGCGGAAGAATCACTGTAGATGGCAAAGCTGTTAAAAGCAGCGACATAAAGCTTGACCCATACACTGCCGAAATTAAGATAGACGGCAGTGTATTGGAATATAAAAAACACATATATATTATGCTCAATAAGCCTCAGGGTGTTATCAGCGCAACTGAGGACGCTTCACAGAAAACTGTTATTGATCTTGTGCCGAAAGAAATGCGCCGTGAGGGTCTTTTTCCTGCGGGCAGACTTGACGGCGACACAATGGGCTTTGTGCTTATAACCGATGACGGAGATTTTGCTCACAGAATCCTCTCGCCTAAAAATCACATAATGAAAACCTATGTCGCCACCTTGCAAAGACCGATTACAGATGAAGATATTCTTTCTTTTAAAAACGGAATTGAGCTTCGTGACGGTACCCTTTGCCTTGAAGCGCAGGTCACACCCCTTGACGGCAGAGTACCAATGGCGCAAATTAAAATATGTGAGGGCAAATATCACCAGGTTAAAAGAATGTTTGCCGCATTGGGCAACAAGGTTTTGCAGCTCAAAAGAATTAAAATGGGCGGACTTTTCCTTGACGAAAGTTTAAAGGAAGGTCAATGCAGAGAAATCACTTTAGATGAGCTGAAAAAGCTTGAGAGCGAAGAATAAAATAAGCTTAGTAAAAAATAAAATACCGTATACAAATTTACTGTTTTCTATTGAAAAAAACATAGAATTTTGTTAGAATATGAATATAGATTCTCAAGGGGGTGGCGAAATGAAGCTTTTAGAAGAAAGAATCCTTAAAGACGGTCAAGTGTTCCCGGGTAATATACTCAAAGTGGACTCTTTTCTTAACCACCAAATAGATGTTGAACTTTTAAATAAAATGGGCGAAGAAATTAAGCGCCTTTATGAAGACTGCGGTGTAAACAAAATCCTTACTATTGAAGCGTCAGGTATAGGAATAGCTTGTATAACAGCGCAGTTTTTTGCTTGTCCCGTTCTTTTCGCAAAAAAGACAAAGACTAAGAACATTGCAGCATCTGTTTATAAAACTCAGGTTCGTTCCTTTACTCACGGTGTGGAGTACGATGTAATTGTATCTAAGGATTTTCTGTCGGAAAATGACAAGGTGCTTATTATTGACGACTTTTTAGCTGAGGGTAACGCACTGTTAGGACTTATTGACCTTTGCAAGCAAGCCGGAGCTGAAATTGCAGGCTGTGCCATAGCTGTTGAAAAAGGTTTTCAGCAGGGCAGACAAAGAGTTGAAAGCAAGGGAGTCAGAGTTGAGTCCTTGGCAATAGTCGAGTCTATGACAGATTGTAAAGTCACATTTAAAAATCAGTAATCGGCTGCCATAAGGTAGTTCAGATAAAAATTTCAAACGGAGGAAAAACCAATGAAAAAAATTCTTGCAGTTCTCCTTGCAGCTGTTATGCTTTTCGCTCTTGCAGCTTGCGGCGGTAACGGAGACAACACAACAACCAATGGTGACAATACCGGTTCAGCTTCTACAGCTGTAAAAGATCTTAAAATCGGTGTTGTTCTTCTTCACAACGAAACAGTAGGCTATGATGAAAACTTCATCAATGCAGTTGAGGCAGCTTGCGATAAGCTTGGCATTGATAAAGAAACAAACCTTCTTTACAAAAAGGACATTCCTGAAGATTCAGCTTGCTATGACGCTTGCGTAGAGCTTGTTGAAGACGATTGCGACATTATCTTCGCTGACTCCTTCGGTCATGAAGAATTCGTAATCAAGGCAGCTAAGGAATATCCCGACGTTCAGTTCTTCCATGCAACAGGTACAAACGCTAAGCTTGCTGAAGTTTCAAACTTCCACAACGCTTTCGCTTCAATTTATGAAGGCAGATACCTTGCAGGTGTTGTTGCAGGTCTTAAGCTCAACGAGCTTATCGAGAAGGGTGAAATCACTGCTGAAGAAGCTAAGCTTGGCTACATTTCAGCTAAACCCTATGCAGAGTGCATTTCAGGTTACACATCATATTATCTTGGCGCAAAGAGCGTTTGCCCCAGCGCAACAATGACAGTAACATATACAGATTCATGGGCTGACCTTAACCTTGAGCAGGAAGCTGCTAAGAAGCTTATTAAGGCAGGCGTTGTTCTCATGAGTGAACACGCTGATACAGACGGTTCACCTATGGCTTGCGAAAACGCAACAAAGGGTGGCACACCTGTTTACCATGTAGGTTACAACATTAACTTTAACGACATCGCTCCCAACGCAAACCTTGTTTCCTCAAAGATTGACTGGACTCCTTACTTTGAGCATATCTTCACAAAGGTTGCAGCCGGCGAAGATGTTGAAGCTGACTATTGCGGTTCACTTGAAACAGGCTCAGTTATTCTCACAGAGTATAACGACGCTAATGTAACAGAAGAGATGAAGGCTAAGGTTGAAGAAGTTAAGAAGGGCCTTATTGACGGCTCAATTAAGGTATTCGACACATCAACATTCACAGTAACTCTTGACAGAGAAGAGAATAAGTTTGTTGTAGCTGAAGTTGACGCTGAAGGTCATCTTACATCATTCACAGCTGACGCTGTAACAGATGAAAAGTTCACACCTGACACAGAGTCTGTTATTGACGGTGAGGTTGCTGAATCAGTTCACAGAAGTGCTCCTTATTTCAACATAATCATCGATGGTATCGAAATCATCTAAAGCTTTATGAAACATTTTCCGTAGCGGAGTGTAAACCACTCCGCTAATGGTTGTTTTTATGCGCCGATAAAAGCATTAAAAAGATTTATTGTTTTTATGAGTGAATAAAAAATCAACGGAGGTAAAGGGAATAATGTCAAATGCGGCAATTGAACTCAAAGGCATAACAAAGCGTTTCGGCTCTGTTATTGCAAACAAAAATATTTCCATGACCGTAAACAAAGGCGAGATACTCTCAATTTTAGGTGAAAACGGAAGCGGTAAGACTACTCTTATGAATATGCTTTCGGGTATATATCACCCTGACGAGGGTCAGATTTTTGTTGACGGCAGGGAAGCTACAATTCAGTCGCCTAAGGACGCTTTTAATTATAAAATCGGTATGATTCACCAGCATTTCAAGCTTGTGGATATTCTGACGGTGACAGAAAATGTTATTCTCGGTCTTAAGGACGAAGGAAAGCTGAGCCTTAAAAAAAGTGCGGAAAAAATTAAGCAAATTTGCGATATGTACGGCTTTAAAATTGACCCGATGAAAAAGATTTATGAAATGTCCGTTTCAGAAAAGCAGACAGTTGAAATTATTAAGGTCATTTATCGTGGCGCTGAAATTTTAATTCTTGATGAGCCTACTGCGGTACTCACACCGAAGGAGACAGAAAATCTGTTTAATATCCTTCGCAACATGAAAAACGACGGCAAGGCTATTATAATTATCACTCATAAGCTCAACGAGGTTATGTCTCTATCCGATAAGGTTGCCGTTCTTCGCAAGGGCGAATATATTGGCACTGTTGAGACTAAGGACGCAACAGAGCTGAGTTTGACAGAAATGATGGTGGGCAAAAAAGTCTCTCTCAACATTGAAAGAGCTGAGCCTCACGATTGCGAAAACAGACTGTCCTTGACAAATGTTTCAGTTACAAATAAAGACGGTGTACAGATTCTTAAAAATGTTTCCTTTACAGCTAAGTCAGGCGAGATCCTCGGAATTGCAGGTATCGCAGGCAGCGGTCAAAAGGAGCTTCTTGAGTCTATTGCCGGTCTTCAGCATTTAAAGAGTGGCTCAATAGTTTATTTTGACCCGAAAACAGGCAAGGAAGAAAATCTCAGAGATAAAACACCGCTTCAGATAAGAGATTTAGGTGTGCGTTTATCTTTTGTTCCCGAAGATAGATTGGGCATGGGTCTTGTTGGCTCAATGGGCATATCCGATAATATGATGCTTCGTTCCTATAAGGGCGGCAAGGGTATGTTCCTGCATAAAAAAGGTCCTAAGAGCTTGGCTGATAAAATAATTAAAGAGCTTGAGGTTGTAACTCCCGGCACTGAAACTCCCGTAAGTAAGCTTTCAGGCGGTAACATTCAAAAGGTACTTGTGGGCAGAGAAATAGCTGCATCTCCAACGGTTCTTATGGCTGCGTACCCTGTAAGAGGTCTTGATATTAACTCATCCTACACTATATATAATCTGCTTAACGCTCAAAAGGAAATGGGTACAGCTGTAATTTTTGTTGGTGAAGACCTTGATGTACTCACACAGCTTTGCGACAGAATTTTAGTTATGTGCCACGGTCAGATAAGCGGTATTGTTGATGGCAAGAGCGCCACAAAGGAAGATATAGGCATGATGATGACAAATCTTCCCGACACTAAAAAAGCACAGGAGGATGCACAGTGAAAACGAAAACAGCAAAAGAACCATTGTTCAGAATAGCTAAGCGTACCGACATTAGCACAGGTCTTGCTTTAGGTATCAGAGCCGCAAGTGTTATACTTGCACTTTTGGCTTGCGGTGTTATGGTAATAATCCTCACAAGCGGTAAGGTTTCCTTCGCAGATGTTTACACCCAAATGTTTGACGGCGCTTTTGGTACCGTAAGAAGAATTAAAATCACAGTCAGAGACACCTGTGCGCTGCTTTGCCTTGCAGTTGCTTTGGCTCCGGCATTTAAGATGAAATTCTGGAATATCGGCGCAGAGGGACAAGCCCTCGTAGGCGCATTGGCATCTTGCATAGTTGTAAAGCTTCTGCCCAATATGCCCGTAGCTCCACTGATTCTTCTTATGTTTATAGTCAGCGTTGCCGCAGGTGCTTTATGGGGACTTATTCCCGGCTTCTTTAAGGCAACAATTAAAGCTAACGAAACTCTTTTCACACTTATGATGAACTATGTTGCAATTCAGCTTGTTAAGTTCTTCGTTGTCCTTTGGGAAAAGCAAAAGGGTGCAGGTGTTATGTCAACTCTCACAACCGGTAAATTGCCTCAGCTTTTCGGTGTTGATTACGGCTGGAGTATAGTTATAATTTTAGTCGTTACTTTGCTTTCATATGTCTATATGAAATATTCAAAGCAGGGTTATGAAATTGCCGTTGTTGGTGAAAGCGAAAACACAGCGAGATATATCGGCATTAATGTTAAAAAGGTTGTTATCAGAACAATGATAATTTCCGGTGGTCTTTGCGGTCTTGCAGGCTTCCTGCTTGTCAGCGGTACCCACCACTTGGTTAAAAGTGATATAGTCGGCGGTAACGGCTTCACAGCTATTATAGTTGCTTGGCTGGCTCATCTTAATCCTCTTGTTATGATGCTCACATCCTTCTTTGTTTCGTTCCTCGATATTGGTACTGCGAAGATTGCTTCAAGCTGTAACCTTAACGATTTTGCATCAGATGTTGTTGTAGGTATAGCACTTTTCATCATTCTCAGCAGTGAGTTTTTTGTCAATTACAAAGTAATATTCAATCGTTCAAACAAGAAAGCAAAGGAGGGTAAATAATATGGATTTTGCATATATTCTCTCAAGAGCAGTTGCTCAGGGCTTGCCCTTGCTTTACGGCTCAAACGGTGAAATTCTCAACGAAAAAAGCGGTAACTTAAATTTAGGTATTCCGGGCATAATGATAAGCGGCGGTGTTGCCGGCATCGTAGGCGCACTGACATATGAAAGCTCAGTGGCAGAGCCTAACGGCTTAGTGGGTCTTTTAGTCTCATTTTTATGCAGCGTTGGCTGTTCACTCCTTTTGTCTCTTATTTACTGCTTCCTGACCGTTACACTCAGAGCTAACCAAAATGTAACAGGTCTTGCAATTACTATTTTCGGCTCAGGTCTTGGTAATTTCTACGGTGGTGCTATTTCCACAATACTTGGTGTAACAAACAACTCAATACCTGCAACTGTTGCAGCCTATAAAACACCGCTTGTACCTTTTTATGACAGCTTAGGTGCAATTGGTACTATATTCTTCTCTCACGGCTTTATGTTCTATCTTGCTCTTGTTATAGCCATTGTTTCATGGTTTGTCCTTAAAAAGACAAAAGTCGGTCTTTCGCTTCGTGCCGTTGGTGAGAACCCGGCAACAGCAGACGCAGCAGGTATCAGCGTAACTAAATATAAGTATGTTGCCACTTGTCTTGGCGGCATAATAGCAGGTCTTGGCGGTCTTTATTACGCTATTGACTATTCAAACGGTCTGTGGGATACTCAGTCCTTTGGTGACAGAGGCTGGCTCGCAGTTGCCCTTGTTATTTTCGTTGTGT
Organism: uncultured Faecalibacterium sp.; assembly: GCA_964458915.1. Classification (GTDB taxonomy): domain Bacteria; phylum Bacillota; class Clostridia; order Oscillospirales; family Acutalibacteraceae; genus UBA6857. Next base: position 6,589 of record CAYWKY010000033.1, on the reverse strand, counting down.
GGAAGCCTAATCTTGCTGTACTGGGAGCTTTCCTTTTCGGTGGTCTTTATATTGCAGAAATTTTTGTTCCCGGTCTTACAAGCGCAACAAAGGAGCTTTTCAAAATGCTTCCCTATGTTGTAACTATTGTTATTCTTATTTCCACAAGCCTTATGAAGAAAAAGGAAAACCAACCACCCGCAAGTCTTGGTCTTCCCTATTTCAGAGAGGAAAGATAAATAAAATAAGCTTGCCGAAAGGCTTGGTTATAAATTTTAATTTTTAAGGAGTTTGCTTTTTGAAAAAAATCAGCAGAACAATGGAGATAGTGTTTTAAGCAGGAGGTTTGCTAAAACATTATTATCCGCAAGCCTCCCTGCATTGAGGTCAACAATCATCAGGAGGAAAAAAATAATGAGTAAAAATGACTACACTATTCGTTTAGAAAGAAAAGAAGACTATCGTGCAACGGAAAATCTTGTAAGAGAAGCTTTTTGGAATGTTTATCGTCCCGGATGCTTAGAGCATTATGTGTTACACACAATAAGAAACGATAAAGCATTTCTGCCCGAACTTAGCTTTGTTATGGAAAAGGACGGAAAAATAATAGGTCAAAATATTTTCGTTTGTGCTGTTATTAAATCCGATAGGGGAACTAATATTCCCATTGCGACAATGGGACCGATTTGTATTGCACCCGAATTAAAAAGACAAGGCTATGGTAAAATTTTACTTGACTACTCTTTAGAAAGAGCAAAAGCTTTTGGTATAAAAGCCGTTTGCTTTGAGGGAAATATTGATTTTTACGGTAAAAGTGGATTTAATTACGCGGTTAACTTTGGTATTCGGTATCACGGATTGAAGCCGGGTGAGGATTCTTCATTTTTTCTTTGCAAAGAGTTAGAAAAAGGCTATCTTGACGGTGTTACAGGTGAATATTCCACACCTAAGGGATATTTTGTTGATGAAAAAGAAGCGGAAGAATTTGATAAGGAATTTCCGCCTAAGAAAAAGATTGAAAACGATACGCAAATTTTCTAAACGAAAAAGCAAGTAAGTTTTTTTGATTGCTTTTTTGCAAAAAAAGTAATGCCCGCCCGGAGAGGGCAGGAGAGTACGAATTCTGTATTTAAAATAATGTTAGGCTTTGCCTAATGATGTGTTCGCTTCGTAAAACGAAAAGGGCGAAAAAGGGATTGGTGATTTAGTGTTAGGGTGGAAACCAACGGCACATAACCACCTGTCCCTTTGTTTTTGCCCATGTATTTACTTCGTAACGATGAAAAAAAGCACCTATAAAGGGTGCTTTTTTCATGTATACCGATAATTGTTTATTAATTTTGTAGGGAACTTTTTGTACTGCTATTATATCAAATTGTTCCCTATATTTAAAAGCCTTTAAAGCAATTGCTTTGCATGAACTCTATAATTTCGCCATTGTCTTTATCCTCATAATAGCGTACAAGCATTTTTTTAAACTCCGGCACATGGTTTTCCGGTATGATAATCATTCCGCCGCCTTGTGAAATAAGATAATGATTCGCAAAAATTACCGACGCTCGTTTGTTGCCGTCGTTAAATATCTGCGTTTTCATACAGTAAAGACAAAGCTTAATTGCCTTTTGAACAGCAGTCATGTCAGCATTCAATATTTCAGCAATATTTTCCTTGACGACAGACTCAATAGGCATAGGTGGAATATAACTTGTTCCGCCTATTGTTACGGGAACTCCTCTAATGCGACCTCCATCTTGAAAAAAGCCTTCGTTAACAAGTTTCGCAATATGGCAAAGGATTGAATAATCCGAGGGATAGCTTATAACATCTACATCAAGAATAAATTCCCAAGCGTGTTTCAAATTTAATATCTTTTGAACATCTGTTGCAGTCATTCCATTGACAATTCCGTTTTCAATAATATCCTCTGTTTGAGGATAACTTGTTGCAACACCTTCGAGAATAGCCTGATCGTAAATATTTGACTTCATATTTGCTCTGGCAAAATCTAAATTAAGCTGTACTCTCGGAGAAATATCTGCATTAGTATATCCAAGATTTGCAAGTTCTTTATCAAGTCGCCTTATGTTTTTTCTAAACTCTCTTGCGTCACGAGAATTACGCAGTAAAAGCTGATATAATTCATCGGAATAAGTATCAACATAAACAGATGAAAGCCTTGAGCCGACTCTTTTGCGAACATATAAATACTTTTTACCGTTACGCGCTTTAATTTCAGGTGTTCCGTCATAAGGCAAAAGCTTAAGTCTTGCCTGATAGTCCGCTTTTTGGTGAAGCAGCTCTTGTATTTGAGGATAATTATTGTTCATACAGACCTCCGTAGGGAACTTTTGCACTGCTATTATATCAAATTGTTCCCTATATTGCAATAGATATTCCTGTGTGAGCAGGAATATCTATTGCGTCATTTTATTAAACTTTTAATATTTGTAGTTAGAGAAGTTCAAGCTAACAACATTATTACAGCTAAAGCCTATGTCTGCTTTATATGTGTAGCTGAAAAAGCCGGTGCTGTATTTCATTTGAAGATTAGATATATTGACATCAATATTCATATCGTATCTCATGTCAACAACCTTGCCTGTAGCCTTATTAATTGTCACTGTAAGGCTGCTGTCGTGATAACGCTGGGTGAAAGCGTCGAAGAAAATTTCCATGCCCGATGAACTGGAGTTGATTCCGTTAAGGGCATCGGAAAGGTACGCACTGGTTAAAATGTCAAAGACCTTTCCATGAGCCGAGTTAGTTGCATTTGAGGGCAAAGCTGTGAAATATTCATCTTCGAGGGTCATTTTAATATTATAGGTGTATGAGCCGTTGTCAACAACCTTTATATTCTTAACATCGTCTGCGCTAAGACCGTCAACAATTGTCATCATTTGATTTCTGACAGGTACATTTGCGTTGAAGTTTTTCCAATCGCTTCCTGCCGGCAAATAGATGCTTGCAGGTGCGGCAAGGTCAGCGAACATATCCTCTAAATCTGCCACTGTGAGTGCGCCACTTGCTGTGGCACTCTTATCTGTAAGCTTAAAGTTGTCAAAGGTTGACACATCGCTTCTGTTAAGAGCCGGCAGATAATCGGCTGTTTTAACGGAGTCGGCATATTTCTTAATAGTTTCAATAAGCCTTGTCTCTGACAATGAGTTTGAGGGGACATTGCTCACATTTGAGGTGAACCAAATCTGCTTTGTGTTTGCCATACCGCTTTTTGAGGACACGATAACAGCCGCAGAACCGTTTTTGAGGAAGCATACCGCACCGGTGCTTTCGTTAACGGAGATAACATCTGTTGAGGAATCTGCTAATCTGTAAAACAGTCCGTCATCAGTGCTATTCGGATATAAGGAAGCGTTGATTTGATAGGTACTGCCTACCTTGCAGTTTTCAAAGTAATCCTTGTTTGCTGTAACTATGCTTCTGACATAGATGTTATAGCTGTCGGAATATGCGTTATCCGGTGTGTATGCGGTTATTATTGCGATGCCACCGCCAACACAGGTAACTTCGCCCTTTGAATTAACAGTGGCAACAGAGGTGTCACTTGATCTGTAGCGAATATCGCTAAGAGCATATTTAGAGCTAATTGATGCGCCAAGCTCAACGCTAAGCTTTGCACTGTTTCCATAGTACCAAGGAGAATCGTCGCCCTTATAGGAAACCTTAAGCATTCTCTCTTTGACATTTACTCTGGTAGTGGCTGTTTTGCCGGAATCGGAAGCTCTGACTGTCAAAACAAAGGAAAACTCTTTGTCTGTTTTCGGCTCAACTGTGGTTTTAATGCCTCTCAAAGTTCCGTCTGAGCCGACATAAAGATAATCGGCTATTTTGCAAGTGTCTGTTTTTGTGCTTGAGATTATTGAGCCGGATTTATATGAGTAGGTGTAATCAGTACCTGTTACGGTGTATTTTTTGTTTGTGGTGTTTGCCGGCTTAAAGGTGGGTACTATCATTGTTGTCTCGCCTAAATAAACCGTTATTGAGCTCGGTACGGAAATTGAAGTTGAAACAATGTCCTCAACTTTCAATGTAAATGAAGCTGTTTTATAGCCGTCAGCTGTTGTTACTATGATTTTTGTGGTACCTGAAGCCAAGGCTGTTATAACGCCGGAAGCGTTTATTGTGGCAACGCTGGTGTTACTTGAAGAATAAGCCACTTTTTTATTTGTCGCATATTCCGGCAACACTCTGACACCAACTGTATATGTCTCGTCAATGCTCATAGTTGTTGGCTTTGAGGTGAACTCAACTTTATCAACACTGCCATCGTCTGTTGTGGGATTTATAGTAACCGCTTCGCTTTCACGAATAAGTCCGTCACTGCCCTTATAATAAGCGGTGATTGAAACTGAATAGCTCTTGTTTTCCTCTAAGCCTTCAATGGTGTATTCTGTAGTGCTTGCAGAAAGGTTAACAATGGGTTTGCCCTGAATGTTAAGCTTATATCCGCTTGCGCCACTAACTCCGTTCCAAGAAAGCTGAATAGTTTTATTTGTTACCTGGTCAACAACAAGACTGGTAACCTTTGATATTGAGGTCATTACCTTACCGCTTTTAACAAAATCGCCGTAAAGAATGCCGTTGTCGCTGTTTGCATAGGCTCTTATTCTAAAGCCGTAGTTTACATATGGAGTGAGATTATTAACAGTGTAAAAATTATTTTTAACTGTGCCGATTTTAGTGTAAGTACCCTCGATACCGTTTGAGTCATAGGTACACATTTGAATTTCATAGCCTGAAACTCCGCTTGCGCTGTTCCATGAAAGGCTGACAGCTGAAGCGTTTGCGCTCGCCTTAAATCCGCTTACATCAGCGGGAGCTGTTTTAAAAGCAAAATAATCGGAATAGTTGCCGAGAATATCCTTGCTTTTGTTGTAAGCTCTGATTCTTACAGTGTAATCTGTTCCCGCAGTAAGACCTGTGAAGTTATATGATGTAGCTGTTGTCACATAGGTCTTTTTGATTTCCGTTGCCTCGTTTATAAGGTAAACACGGTATTCACTCGCTGCCGAAACCTTGTTCCATTTAAGAGTAGCCGAGTTTTTCGTCACATTCGACAGTGTAAAGCTCGTTGCCTTGCCTATAGTTGTCGTTGCGCTTAAAGATGTGTAGGACGGGGAATAAAGAGATTTTTCTCCGGCTTTTGAATAAGCTCTGACTCTGAATTTATAAGTTGTTGCGCTTTTAAGAGATGAGACAGTGTAAGAGGTGCTCGTTGTGGTAGCAAGCTTTTTCCAGCTTCCGTCTGTGTAGCGATAAACCTGATAGCCTTTAGCGCCTGTCACTTTGCCCCAAGAGAGCTTAATCTTAGTTGAATAAGAGGTTGCTTTAAGTGAGCCAACATTTTTCGGGCGAATATAAAAGCTTTTTGATACACTGCTTGTATAAGAGCCTTTACCTTTAACGGTAATAGTTGCCTTACCTACATTTTTGTTGTTTTTATAGCTGACAGTGTAATTTTTTGAGCTTATTTTCTTTTTGTTAAGGGTGACTGTAACAGTCGGCTTGATTGCTTTGCCGGTATAGGTATAGTAGCTGCTTGAAATTGAAATAGTCGCTTTTTTAAGTGAGGTTGCCGCCGATGCAGGTACCGCTAAAATTCCAAACATAAGCACTATTGCCATAAGTGAGACTACAATACTCGGTAAAAATTTTTTACGCATGTTTTTCATCCTTTCTTAAAAGCCTAAATTGTCGTTGATAAGTAGGATTATTATTCTTTCTTTTTCTCTGCTGCGACGAGTGATGACTATTTGGTTGCAAATACAGTCGTCGCACATACAGTCGCCGCATTTACCGGTTGTGCTGCAGGGTGTGTTTTTGCCAAGGCGAATTGTGTTTGGCGGTGAGGCAATATCCCTTGTTCTTTTATAGCCTTCCTCCACTGAGGAAACTACCTTATTCATGCCCACAACCACAATAACATGCTTAGGGCCATAAATAAGTGAGGCTACTCTGTTGCCGTTGCCGTCAATATTCACAAGCGCACCGTCGAGAGTTATAGCGTTACTCGACATAAGGAAATAGTCACACTGAAAGGTTTTAAGGGCAAACTCCTGCTGCGCCTCGGGTGTCACATATTCGCTTCTGTCAAGGACAGTATAGCTTCCCTTTTCTTTAAGCTTTTCCGGCAAGGAACACTCTTTAATGCTTGCACTGCCGCCCCAGCTTATTACGCTGCCGTCAGGAATAAGAGACAGCACCTTTTGGGTGCATTCTTCCTTGTCTGCGCAATAATAGGCTGTCATGTTGCGCTTTTCTATAGCTTTAATAATAGTTTGAGCCTGCTTTTTTCGAGCTTCATAAACCATATCCACGATTATCTTCTCCTTTGTTAAAATTTGCAAATTCATTATAGCAGAAAAGAAAACATTTGACAATACTATTATAATAACATGGTTATGTGAAATCTAAATGATGAAATTTTCATAATTTTATGTTTTTTTAATTTTATTTACATTAATTTAAAGTTGTTTTACCAAAGCTTTTTCAAACAATTATGTTGTAATACGCTATTAAAAACAATAAATTCTAAGATAAATGTTGACAATTAGTTAATTTTTCACAAAAAAAGAAAAAGGTCTTTTATTTT
>CAYWKY010000032.1:0-13589 GCA_964458915.1 uncultured Faecalibacterium sp. | reverse complement strand
GTTAAGGATAAAAAAATTGAGGGCATTGCCGATATTAACGACTACTCAAACAGAGAGGGTATGCGCCTTGTAATTGACCTTAAGCGTGACGCAAACGCTCAAGTGGTTTTAAATCAGCTTTTCTCCTTTACTCAAATGCAAATATCCTATGGCATTATTTTGCTTGCCCTCGTTGGCGGCGAGCCTAAGATATTGACCTTAAAGCAGATTCTTGACCATTACATAGCTCACCAAAAGGAAGTTATTGTAAGAAGGACAAGATATGACCTTAAAAAAGCTCAGGAAAGAGCCCATATTTTAGAGGGCTTAATGATAGCTCTTGACTTCATTGATGAGGTTATTGCTATTCTTCGAGCTTCAAAGGATCAGTCAGAGGGTAAACAGGCTCTTATTGAACGCTTTGAATTAACCGATGTTCAGGCTGACGCTATTGTTAAAATGAGACTGGGACAGTTGACCGGTCTTGAAAGAACAAAAATTGAAGAAGAATTAGCTACACTTAAAGCTAAAATTGCGGAATTTATGGAAATTCTCTCCTCAGAAAGCAAGGTACTTGAAATTATCAAGAGCGAGGCAATGATTATAAAAGATAAATTCTCAGACGAGAGAAGAACTGAAATTGCCGCAGTTACAGGTGAAGTTGACATTGAAGACCTTATTCCCGAAGAAGAATGTGTATACACGCTGACAACCTTAGGCTATATTAAGCGCCAGCCGGTTGAGAGCTATTCACTTCAAAACCGTGGAGGCAGAGGCGTTAAGGGTATGACAAGGCGAGAAGAAGATGTTGCCGAAACTATGTTCACCTGCTCCAGCCATGATTATATTATGTTCTTCACCACTATGGGCAAGGCTTATCGTCTTAAGGGCTATGAAATTCCCGAAGGCAGCAAGCAAAGCAAGGGTATGAATGTAGTTAACCTTTTACCTCTTGAGCCGGAAGAAAAAATCAGCTCAATGATAAGAGTACCCGACTTTGGCGGTGAAGAGACAAATTATCTCATTATGGTTACAAAGAAGGGTATCATTAAAAGAACAGACCTTGAGCAGTATAAAAATCTTCGTAAAACAGGTATTATTGCAATTAATCTTGACGAAGACGATGAGCTGGCTTGGGTTAGACTTTCAAACGGTAACGACGATATTCTTGTTGCCACAAGAGGCGGTATGAGTATTCGCTTTAACGAAAATGATTGCCGTCCAATAGGCAGAACCGCAAGAGGTGTTAAGGCTATTGAGATTAAGGAAAATGATGAAGTTGTCGGAATGTGCGTTATCCCGGAAAATCAGGACGAAAGCTATAAGATTTTGACTATTTCCGAAACAGGTCTTGGCAGACTTAGTAACCACAGCGAATATCGAATTCAATCAAGAGCCGGTAAGGGTGTTCTTAACTATCACACTGAAAAATACGGCCTTGTGGCTTCACTTAATTTTGTTTGCGACGATGACGATATTATTCTTATTTCTTCAGACGGTATAATTATCAGAATCAAGGCATCACAAATCAATACTGTTTCAAGAACCTCAAAGGGTGTTCGTGTTATGAAGGTCAGCGAGGGCGAAAAGGTTGTTTCCGCAACAGCTGTTAGAGAAACCTCAAATGAGGAAAGTGAAACTGCGCTTCTTCCTGAAGACGACACAAATGAAGCTGATGAAGCTTCGGCTGAGGAATGATAAAACTTACCAAAGGCGATTTTAAGCTTAAATAAAGGTGTAAAAGATATATTGCCTTTGAAAAAATAATAAAACAATCAAGTAGTGTAACATGGGACAGGTACTTTTGTGTTCTGGGCACTAAAGTACCTGTCCCCTGTGGTTTCTGCACTTTTTTGTGGTGTTTTTGTCGATATGTTTGCCAAGGCAAACATTATTGGCGGGACACCCCGCACCCGTTGAATTTTACTTTAATTGTTTTATTTTTACCGGCGAGTTTAGTTTAAAAAGAAATGATGTGATCTAATGTCTGAAAACAGTAACAGGGATAACATGGAAAAAAAGGTTAATCCCGTTGCAGCTTTCTTATGGAAAGATAAAAAAAGAAGAGCTAAAAACTTTTATTTTATTTTAGTTGCTTTCATTTGCCTTATAACTGTAGGTATGGGATATATCACGGAAAAGCTTGACCTTATGAACACAGGCGACGATGTAACCACACCGATAGACAGTAATGTGACACAGAATGTTATATATGACGATGAGGAGCTGGCTATTATCGATGCTATAAACTCTGCCGGCTCACTCAACGATTTCCTTTATCAATGGGCAAATAACGACGGTGAGCTTTATCACAGCAAAAATGTTATCAATGTCCTTTTGGTGGGTCTTGATTCTAAAGATGGACTTGAGCGTGGCGGTAACTCAGACTCTCTTATTCTTGTTTCTCTTAATAAAAAGACAGAGAAAATAAGTATGTGTTCTTTTTTCCGTGACTCATGGTGTTATATGAATGTTGGCGGTACTGATCGCTACGCTAAAATTAACTCCTCTTATATGCACGGCGGATCTGCGGCTTTAATTGACACTATTGAGAGAAACTTTAAAATTGATGTTGACTATTATGTTGCCGTTGACTTTTCTTCCTTTAGAGATATAATCGATGCTCTTGGTGGCATAAATGTTCCTATTCAGGAGTATGAGGCTAACTATATCAACAGAACTAACCCTGACTTTCACATTGAGCCGGGCGAAAGTGTTCATTTAACAGGTAAGCAGGCACTTGTTTTTGCCAGAATAAGAAAAAGTGACTACGACAGCGATGTCAGCCGTACAAGAAGACAAAGACAGGTTATCTCTTCTCTTATTGACAGCGCAAAAAATGCTTCACTCAGCCAGCTTAACGACACCTTAGACACTTTGTTTAAGTATGTTAAAACTGACCTTACAAAATCTCAAATTTTATCCTACGCTACTCAGGCTTTAACAAAGGGCTGGATAAATTATGAAATCAGCCAGTTCGCTTTAAGCGATTCGGATATATTTAAAACAGGCTATGTAGGTTCTGCGGCAGTTGTGTTTATGGATTTCCCATTAGCTGCTCAAAGAGTTCAAACTCAGCTTTATGGTGACAGTAATATAGTTCTTGACGAAAATAGAGCAACAGTTTTCGATTTTGTTAAGAGATTCGATTAATCTATGGAGGTTAAAAATGGAAATTAAAATGGAAGTTGGCGCAAAGCATGAAATTTGCGTTACAGTTGAAAAAAATATGACAGCCGCAAGTATGAAAAGCGGTAATCTTGATGTGCTTGCCACACCTTATATGATTGCTCTTATGGAGCAGGCATCGGCTGAGCTTGCACAGCAGTATCTTCCCGACGGCATTTCGACTGTGGGTACTTTAGTAAACATCAGCCATCTTGCAGCAACAGCAATGGGCGCACAGGTTAAGGTTGTCTCTGAGCTTGTTTCTTTTGACGGAAGAAAGGCTACATTCAATGTTACAGCTTATGACAATGCCGGTGTTATCGGCAAGGGTACTCATGAGAGATTCACCATAAAGGTTGACTCCTTCCTGAGAAAAACCGAGGAAAGAAAAGCTATAACTAATCAGTAAATTAATATTTGTGAGGAAAGCCGATTTGTTTTATATAAATCGGCTGAGTTTTCTATGTTTAAGTATATTTTGTTTGATTTTGACGGTACAGTTGTGAACACAGGCGAGGGAATTTTAAAAAGCTTACAATATTCCTTTGAGGCTATGGGTGACAATGTACCGAAAAAAAGCGACCTTAAAAAGTTTATCGGTCCGCCGGTTTATTATAGCTTCACCCATTACTATGGAATAAGCAAGGATAAGGTTGAGCAGTATATAAAAAAATATCGTGAAAGATATAAGCTCAAGGGAATTTATGAATGTGAGCTTTATAATAATATGTCTTCACTTTTGGCTGCTTTAAAGGATATGGGTTATCTCTTAGGTGTGGCTTCATCTAAGCCGGAGCATTTAATTTTTGATGTTGCCGACCATCTTGGTGTAACAAAATATTTTGACGCTGTTGTTGGGGTGAAAACTGACAACAGTAACCACGCTTCTAAAATGGGAATTATTTTAGAAGCTATGGAAAAATTAGGTGCAAAAGACAAAGAGCAGGTTCTCATGGTTGGTGACAGGCACTATGACATCACCGGCGCAAAGCAAGCCGGGGTTCAGGTCTGCGCTTGTCTTTGGGGGTACGGCAACAAAGAGGAATTTGAAAAGTATAACGCCGATTATATTGTCAGCGACCCTATGGAAATTATTGATATTGCAAAATAATTCTAAATAAGAGTTAAAACCTTATTGTAATAACAAAACAGAACTAAAATAGTTAAATTAAGTGAAGATTTTTAACAATTAGATTTCTGTTGAATAGAAATTTTTCTTTTGATACTTAGATTGTTTTAAAAATTTCTATTTAATGAAATTTAAGGACAAAAGAAGATTTTTTTCAACATGAATTTGAATGAATGTTGAAAACTTTGAAAATTTAAAGGTAAGTGATAAAATGCAATACTTCGCAAAGGAATATGATATTATTGTTATCGGTGCAGGTCATGCCGGAATAGAAGCCGGTCTCGCTTGCGCAAGACTTGGCGCAAAGGTAGGTGTTTTCACCATAAATATGGACTGGGTTGGCAATATGCCATGTAACCCGTCAATAGGCGGAACATCAAAAGGACATCTTGTTCGTGAGATAGACGCTCTCGGTGGCGAAATGGGTAAGGCTGCCGATGCAAACACCTTGCAAAGCAGAATGTTAAATTTGAGTAAAGGTCCTGCGGTACACTCACTAAGAGCCCAAATTGACCGCCGCCGTTATAGTGAATATATGAAGCACATAATGGAGAAGCAGGAAAATTTAGAGCTGGTTCAAGCTGAAATTACATCTCTGAGTCCCACTGACGAGGATAAATGGCAGGTCACAACAAGACTTGAGGCTATTTATAAGGCGAAGTGCGTTATTTTGGCAACAGGTACCTTCCTCGGCGGCAAAATTTATGTGGGCGATGTCTCTTATGACGGTGGCCCTGACGGAATGTTCGCCTCCACAGATTTAGCCTTGTCTCTTAAAGAGTTGGGTCTTGCCACTCGCCGCTTTAAGACAGGTACTCCGTCACGAGTTAACAGACGAAGCATTGACTTCACTAATTTAGAAATTCAAAACGGTGACGAAAAGGTTGTGCCTTTCTCATTTGACGGTGAATATAAGCCGGAAAACAAGCTTCCATGCTATATTTCATACACAAACAGCGAAACAAAAAGGATAATCCTTGAAAATATACATCGCTCCCCTCTTTATAGCGGTAAAATCGACGGTGTTGGCCCTCGCTATTGTCCATCAATTGAGGATAAAATAGTTCGCTTCTCAGAAAAGCCGCGTCATCAGCTTTTTATTGAGCCTTGCGGTGAAAACACAGAGGAGATGTATCTTCAAGGTATGTCTTCCTCACTCCCCGAAGATGTTCAGTTAAAGTTTTTGCGTACTATTCCGGGTCTTGAAAATGTTCAGGTCATGCGAACAGCTTATGCTATTGAGTATGACTGCGTTGACCCAACCTCATTAAAGGCTTCTCTTGAATTTAAAGGCTTTAGCGGACTTTTCGGTGCAGGTCAGTTTAACGGCTCCAGCGGTTATGAAGAAGCTGCCGCTCAAGGTTTAATTGCAGGAATTAATGCCTATAATAAGCTTATGGGCAAAGAACCGCTGATTTTAGACAGAGCATCATCATATATCGGCACATTAATTGACGATTTAGTTACAAAGGGCTGTTCAGACCCATATAGAATGATGACCTCACGCTCAGAGTACCGTTTAATTCTTCGCCAAGACAACGCAGATATTAGACTGACTGAATATGGCTATAAGGTAGGGCTTGTCAGCGAGGAAAAGTATCAGCGACTTCTTAAAAAGTTAGAATTAATTGAAAAAGAAAAGGAAAGAGTAGCTTTAGTCAGCGTTTCGCCAACAAAAGAGTTAAACGAAATGCTTGTTTCACGTGAAACATCACCTATTGAAACAGGTTGCAGATTAAAAGAGCTGCTTAAAAGACCACAGCTAAATTACGAGGTACTGGCACCTTTCGATAAAGAAAGACCGATTTTACCCGCTGATGTTACAGAACAGGTGGAAATCAGCATTAAATATGACGGCTATATCCGCCAACAGCTTGCCCTTGTTGATGAAATGCGCCGACTTGAGGTGAAAAAGCTGAGTGAAGACTTAGATTACACTGAAATTACAGGTCTTCGCATGGAAGCACAGGAAAAGCTAAACAAAATTAAGCCTGCAAACTTAGGTCAGGCATCGAGAATAAGCGGTGTCAGCCCTGCTGATATATCTGTGCTGCTTATTTATCTTGCAAAAAAGGATGTGAAAAAGTAATGGACAGCTTTATTTCAAAACAGCTCCTTAAAGAAAAAGCAGAAATGTTTCACGTGAAACTTGATGAAACAGCCTTGGAACGCTTTAATAAATACGCTGAGCTTTTAACACAGTGGAACGAAAAGATAAACTTAACGGCTATAACCGACCCTGAAGGCATAGTTATAAAGCATTTTGTGGACTCACTGACCATATTTGAAGCTATTGATATAAAAAATGGGGCTAAGGTTATTGATGTTGGTACTGGCGCAGGCTTTCCCGGTCTTGCAATGCTCATAGCTCGCCCTGACCTTGATATGACTCTTATGGACAGCACAAAGAAAAGACTCACTGTTATAGAGGATATTCTTCAAAATTTAGGTCTTTCGGCTAATGTTGTACATTCCAGAGCCGAAGAAGCCGGCAAAATGAAGGAGTACCGAGAGCAATATGATATTTCAACAGCCAGAGCCGTAACAAATCTCAGAGATTTAGCCGAATATTGCTTGCCTTTTGTTAAAGTAGGGGGTAGCTTCGTACCAATGAAGGCGGCAAAGGCCGACGAAGAGATAAAGGACGGCGAAAAGGCAATTAAGCTTTTAGGCGGCGAAATTAAAGAGAAGAAAACCTTTGAGCTTTTCGATGCAGGAGAGCGAACTATCATAAATATTAAAAAGATTTCGTCAACACCTGCCAAATATCCAAGACCTTCGGCAAAAATGGCGAAAAATCCAATAAAATAAAGGTTTTCCTTGCCGAAAAGCTGAATTTAATGTAAAACGATTTTTGTGGACAACCTCTCTTTGCTATGATATTATACTTAGCAAAGGGAGGTAATTTTATTGATTAGTGAAAAGCCGAGAACGGCAGGACAAGTTCTGCTTATACCTCACGAAAAGATATTTCCCAACCCAAACCAGCCAAGACAGCATTTTGACCAGGAGGAATTGGTCAATTTGGCTATTAGCATAAGAATGAATGGCATATTGCAGCCTATAACAGTACGCAAAACGGAAAAAGGCTATGAGCTTGTGTCAGGCGAAAGACGACTTCGCGCCTCAAGATTAGCCGGTCTTGTTACGGTACCGTGTATTGTGGTAGATGTAAACAACATGAAAAGTGCGGTTTTTGCTCTTATCGAGAACCTGCAAAGGCAAAATTTAGGCTATTTTGAGGAAGCGAGAGCTATTGAGAAGCTTATGAGCGAATATTCCTTGTCTCAAGAGGACGCAGCAAGACGATTAGGCAAAGCACCCTCAACAGTGTCAAATAAGCTGAGAATACTCACTTTGCCCGTTGAAGCGCAGGAAAAACTAATAGAAAGCGGACTTTCAGAGCGCCACGCAAGGGCATTGCTTCGCTTAGACAGCCAAGAGGTTATGTCGGTACTGGAGAAAATCATTGAAAAAAAGCTAAATGTGACCCAAACAGATGAGCTGATAGACAGTATATTGCAGGACAAAAACACACCAAAGCGGAAAACAAAGCGAATGTTTAGCGATGTGAAGATATTTCTAAACACAATCAACAACGCAGTGGATACTATGCAAAAATCGGGCATAGGGGCGAACATAAAGCGAGAAGACACAGGCGAGAGTTATATATATCGAATAGAGATTCCGAAAAAGACTATGTATAAGCCAACAGAAGCCGGATAAACTGCAATGCAGTGTTTTCCATATAATCATATCTTTCTCTTTCACACCATGTAACAGGGGACAGGTACATTTTGTGCCAAAGAACACAAAAGTACCTGTCCCCTGTGGTTTCTAGAAAAATTAGCAATGTGCAATTAGCAATTGTGACCTCCCCGTCAATTTTTCGCTTCGCTCAACAAGGGGAAAAAAGAAGCACTTGACACAGTTTGCCAAGTGTTATATAATATTAGGTGTAAAGGGTGTTATGCAGTAAGCGGCTACGCCCACAGATAGTTAATTAAAGAATTAACCGCCTATTTTTTCAGCGTTGGGCGGTTAGTTTTTTTTATTGCTAATATGTATCCTGTGGAGAGTAAAATAATTATTGCTATCATGTAAGATATTCCATCGGCAACGCTCCTTTTCGAGAGCAAGATTATAACCGCCTACCGTTATGCACGACACCCGATTTTGATTATAGCATCCGTGATATTTTTGTCAAATAAATGCACATATTGTTTCACATGAAACAAACCCAAAAAAAGTACCAACAAAAGCAAAAAAATATGGCTTAAGCCTTTAAAAAGACAAAAAAATGTGCTATACTCTAATATATCATATTAAGGACGGGTTAATGTTATGGGAAAAGTTATAGCTATAGTTAATCAAAAGGGTGGTGTAGGTAAAACTACGACCTCTGTTAATTTAGCCGCAACTATTGGCTCTTACGGCTATAAAACACTTCTTGTGGATGTTGACCCTCAGGGTAACGCAACAAGCGGTTTAGGTGTTAATAAAAGAGATGTTTCAGCTTCAACTTACGACATGATAGTCGGTGAGACAAGCGCTGAAGATATTCTTATTAAAACACCCTTTAAATGCCTTGATTTGCTCCCCTCTGATATGAATTTAGCCGGTGCTGAATTAGAGCTTGTGGACATGAAAAATCGAGATTCACGCATTAAAAACGCTCTTGCACCACTTAAAGAAAATTATGAATTTATCGTTATCGATTGCCCACCATCATTAGGTCTTTTAACTGTTAACGTGCTTTGTGCCGCCGACAGTGTTATTGTGCCTATTCAGTGCGAATATTACGCTCTTGAGGGTCTGTCACAGCTTATGAATACTATAAGACAGGTCAAGCGTTTATATAATCCACTTATTGATTTAGAGGGTGTTTTGCTTACTATGTACGACGGTAGGCTTAACCTGACTCAACAAGTTGTTTCCGAAGTAAAACGCTTTTTTCCTCAAAAGGTTTATGCTACAGTTATACCGAGAAATGTGCGTCTTTCCGAAGCCCCTTCCTTTGGTCAGCCGGTCTTATATTATGACAAGTCTTCAAAAGGCAGCGTAGCTTATATTGACTTCACAAAGGAATTTCTAAAAAAGAACGGAAAAAGACCGAGATGGTGAGGAAATGTGCAATTAGCAATGTGCAATTAGCAATTGTTAGTTGTTGGGAAATGAGAACTATAAATTTACTATGTTAAATGATTTTATATATTAAAGAGTTTAAAGCTTTTAGAAATGTACAAATTAATATTAATTGCACATTGCACATTGCACATTGCTAATTGCTAATTGAAATTGTGGAAAGGAGAAGCTTTTAGTGTTTTGCAGTTGGTTTTTAATTGCTAATTGCACATTGCTAATTGCTAATTGAACCATGGCACCAAAGAAAAAAGCCGGCCTTGGAAAAGGTCTCGATGCTCTGTTTATAGATAACTCCACCGAAGAAAAAGGGGATATGCTCATCAATCTTAATGAAATTGAGCCTAACAGAGAACAACCAAGAAAATATTTTGACGATGAAGCCTTGCGTGAGCTTTCTGAAAGCATTGCAAAGCATGGCGTAATTCAGCCCCTGCTTGTTCGTCCTCTTTCAGACGGCGGGTATCAGCTTATAGCCGGCGAAAGACGTTGGCGCGCGTCCCGAATGGCAGGGCTTAGCCAAGTTCCTGTTGTTGTTAAGGAGATGACAGACCAAGAGGCAATGGAGCTGGCACTTATAGAAAACCTACAGCGTGAGGATCTCAACCCGATTGAAGAAGCGGAGGGCTTCAAGCTGCTTATGGACACATATAACTTCACTCAGGAGCAGGCGGCTGAGCGTGTAGGCAAGTCTCGTCCTGCTGTGGCAAATGCACTGCGACTTTTAGTTTTGCCCGAAGAAATTTTAGAGATGGTTAAAATGGGCAAGCTGTCGGCAGGTCACGCACGAACAATTCTCCCTATAACCGACAAAAAGCTTTTAATGAAGTTAGTTGATGAAATTTTAGCTAAAGATTTGTCGGTACGCGAGACAGAGAGATTAGTTAAGACACTCTCAAAGCCCGCCGAGGAAAAGAGCAAAAAGAAGTCAAAGCGAGACTCTTTTTATGACGAGTGTGAGCTGTCAATTAGGGAAACAATGGGCAGAAAAGCTAAGATAAATGTTTCAAAAAATAATAAAGGTACAATAGAGCTTGAGTTTTTCAGCAAGGAAGACCTTGAAAAAATTCTCATGGCGTTATCAAATCAATAAAAATAAAGGAGCGACTTAAAATGTTAGATATTAAGCTTATAAGAGAAAACCCTCAAAAGGTTAAAGACGCAATGAAAACAAGAAACAAGGACATGGATGCCCTTGTTGACAATATTTTGGAAATAGATAAGCAGGTTCGTGAGCTTACACAAAAAGTTGATGCACTTAAGGCTGAGCAAAATGCTGCAAGCAAGAAAATCCCTCAAATTAAAAAAGAGGGTGGCGACATCAGCGAAATAATGACAAGAATGAACGCTATTAAGGAAGAAGTTAAGGTTCTCGACGCTCAAAAGGGTGAGCTTGCCGCAAAGCAGAAAAACATGATGTATGAGTTCCCCAACGTACCCTCAGAGACAACACCTATCGGTAAAGACGACAGCGAAAATGTTGAAATTCGCCGCTGGGGTGAGCCGAGAAAGTTTGACTTTGAAGCTAAAGCACACTGGGATATAGGCGCAGACCTTAATATTCTTGACCCGGAAACAGCTGCAAAGGTAACAGGCGCACGCTTCCATTTCTATAGAGGTCTTGGCGCAAGACTGGAAAGAGCTATAATCAACTTCTATCTTAACACTCACACTGAGCATGGCTACACAGAGGTTTTCCCTCCTTTTATGGTTAACCGTGCTTCAATGACAGGTACAGGTCAGCTCCCGAAATTTGAGGAAGACGCATTTAAGCTTACTAATGACTACTTCCTTATTCCTACAGCGGAAGTACCTGTAACAAATATGTATCGTGACGAAATTATTGACGGCGATAAGCTTCCCATGAGCTTTTGCGCTTATTCAGCTTGCTTTAGAGCTGAGGCAGGTTCAGCCGGCAGAGACACAAGAGGTCTTATCAGACAGCACCAGTTTAATAAGGTTGAGCTTGTTAAATTCACAAAGCCGGAAGACAGCTATGCTGAGCTTGAAAAGCTGACAAATGACGCTGAAAGAGTTCTTCAATTATTAGGCTTACCTTATAGAGTTGTTGCGCTTTCAAGCGGCGATATAGGCTTCTCATCGGCAAAAACCTATGACATTGAGGTTTGGATGCCCTCTTATGGCAGATATGTTGAGATAAGCTCATGCTCAAACTTTGAAGATTTCCAGGCAAGACGAGCATCAATCAGATATAAGAACGGCCCGAAGGAAAAGGCACAGCTTGTGCATACCCTTAACGGTTCAGGTGTGGCTATAGGCAGAACAACCGCAGCAATTCTTGAAAACTATCAAAATGCTGACGGCAGTGTTACAGTACCTGAGGCACTTGTACCTTATATGGGAATAGATGTAATAAAATAAGTGAATCCACAGTATAAACCATAGGGGACAGGTACTTTTGTGTTGCAGAACACAAAAGTACCTGTCCCCTGTTACCCCTTAAAGAAAAAAGAGAGAAAATTCAATTGTCGATATTGGTTTTGCCTTTGGCTTGCTCTTTGTTATTGTTTTGTCCCTGTGGCTGAGGAGGATCGGCAGACTTATCGGGATTTAAAACAATTGTATCGGTTTTCTCTCTTCGAGACTGCTTTTTATATGAGTTGTCTTTTTTCATAAGATTTACTCCTTTTTTAAGTTTGGATATGTTATCCGAATATAGTTTTCCGCTTTGAAAGGATAATATGCCGAAGTTTCTTTGTAATTTTTGGTAAGAGAAGGCAGAACTTTATTTGTTACGCAACACTAAAGTGTCTATGAGCTTTGAATTGGAACTTTTCAACAAAAAAATTGCCTATTCGGGCAAAAGTTTGCTTTTAGCCCTTGAAATAAAATGGAAATAATAGTAATATATAAATAATATCAATTATTTCATTTTGAAAGGAAGAAAATTACTATGTGGCAGGTTAAAAAAGCTTTTTACAGAGTTTATCAGCAGGCTTTCAGAGTCGGTATGTGCATTTTTGACTGGTCTGAGCCTACTCTCTTAGAGGGCCCCGGCGCTATTAAGAAGCTCCCCGAATTTATTAAGAGCAAGGGTATCAACAAGGTTCTTGTTGTAACAGATAAGGGTCTTATGGGTATCGGCCTTTTAAACGGTATGTTTGAGGAAATGAATAAGGCAGGTCTTAGCTATGTTGTTTATGACGGTACTCAGCCTAACCCCTCAATCGAGAACATCGAGGACGCTCGCAAGCTCTATGTTGACAATGGCTGTGAAGGCGTTATCGCTTTCGGCGGCGGTTCACCTATGGACTGCGCTAAGGCTGCGGCAGCAAGAGTAACCAACCCCAACATTCCTGTTAAGAAGATGCGTGGCGTTTTAAAGCTTCACCATAAGCTTCCGCCTTTCTTCGCAGTACCGACAACAGCAGGAACCGGCTCAGAAACAACTCTCGCTGCAGTTGTAACTGACACCGCAACACACGAAAAGAACGCTATTAACGACCCAAGACTTAAGCCTAAGTTTGCGGTACTTGACCCTGAGCTTACAGTTGGTCTTCCCCCTCACATCACATCAACCACAGGTATGGACGCTTTAACTCACGCTGTTGAGGCTTACATAGGCAAGAGTAACGTACCCTCAACAAAGGCATATGCTGAAAAAGCAACTAAGATGATTTTTGAAAACATCGAAACCGCTTATAAAGACGGCAAAAATATCGAAGCAAGAAACGCTATGCTTAAAGCTTCATTCTATGCCGGTCAGGCTTTCACAAGAGCTTATGTTGGTAACGTACACGCTATCGCTCATAACCTTGGCGGTCACTACGGTGTACCTCACGGCCTTGCAAACGCTGTTATTCTCCCCTATGTGCTTGAGTACTACGGTGAGACAGCTCACAAGCCACTCGCTCGCCTTGCTGAAATTGCCAACGTAAAAACAAACGGCTCAGACAAGGAAAAGGCTGAGGCATTCATCGAAGCAGTTAAGACTCTTAACAGAAACATGAACATTCAGGATAAGTTCGATATGGTTCAGGAAAAGGATATTCCTGTTATTGTTGAAAGAGCTCTCAAAGAGGCTAATCCTCTTTATCCTGTGCCGAAGATTATGGATAAGGCAGATTGCGAAGCTGTAATCAGAAGAATGATGAAATAAGTTATTGTTTCCGAATCCACAGGGGACAGGTACTTTTGTGTTGTACTACAC
>CAYWKY010000031.1:0-13630 GCA_964458915.1 uncultured Faecalibacterium sp. | reverse complement strand
GGCAAGCGGGATAATGAGTTGAGGGAATAAGACCCCAAAGGCAGGTTGAATATTCAAGATAATCCTCAATCATATATTGTACGGCAGTGTCCAAAATATTGTTGATGTCAGCTTCGGGGAAAATTCTAAGAATAATGTTAATGAGATAAGCAAGATATTCCTGATCTTCGCCTAAAAGGGAGGGGAACATATAGCCGTAAAGAGCATCGGCATCATCGAGTAAGCCGTCACGGTAAATGTCGCCTAAAAGGTTTGAACCGTCAGCGGCAGGAATAACATAACAAATTCTGTTGACATCCTTTGAAATGTCAAGACCCTTGTCAATATAAAGCTGAACGAGAGCGTTACAAACAGATCCTCCCTGGCTGATAGGTGCAAGGTTAACCTTGTCAAGACCTGATTCCTTTTTAGCTATTTGAATAAGCTGGAAAAGTTCTTCGGCAGTTTCCTTAAGGTTACCTGTTGACAGATATGAGAAATAATAAAGACGGTCATAGCCTGCTGTTGCCGCATAGTCTGTTAAAGGTACGCTTTGCATAGCGTAATTTCTTTGCTCAGCGGTAACATTAGCAAGGTTTGTCATGTACTTGTCGGCACGAATATCTTTAATATTGTGTCCGTTTTCGTCTAAGGCAATGTTGCCTAAAAGAGCTTCGCCGATAACATTGGCAATAGCCTTAGCGCAGCGTTCTTCTTTATCCTCTTGAGTGATAAGAAGTTCGCCTAAGGGAATAAGAGCTTCTTTAAGAGCAAGCTTTACAACATCGCTTGTAGCTTCCATGAAGAAGGGTGCTGAATAGGGTTTGCCTTCTGAGTTGAGCTTTTCTTTGCCATTTTCGTCGTAGTATCTAACCTTTGATTGGAAAAGACCGGGAACGACAATTGAAGCGTAGTTTTCGTCGCTGTTAGTTTTAGCCGAAGCAGTCAAAGCGACACATGAAAATGTCATGAGAACAGCGAGAAGGACTGCAACAGCTTTTTTCAGGGATTTCATTTATGATTTCTCTCCTTTTTAGGTGGCTGAACCACATTTTTAACAATTGTAACACAAAATTCAAACATTTACAATAGATAAAGTCAAAGATTAACCAAAATTAAAATAATATATGTCCTTGACTCGCTAAAGCCTATTTAGTACATATAGGACTTCAAATTTCCACGAGTACCAACAAAAAAATAGGGTGAGGCTTTGATCTATGGCGTAGCCTCACCCTAAAATAATATTTATACTCTTTTTCCCATTTCATATGCGTCAATCATGGCGGGGTGACCTATGATTTCACCTTTTTCGTAAGTACCCATGCCGTAAATAACGCCCATTTCCTTTGCTCCCCCAACACAATCCGCATATCCTCTAAAGCAATCAAGTGTAGTTTGAGCGGCTTGCTTTTCCTCATCGGCGGCGGTGACAATATAATAAAATTCTTTGTCCTTTACCTCAGTCCAACGAGCGACACTGCGGTCGATAACTGCCTTAAGCTGGGCATCGATGGAATAAAAATAAATGGGACTTGCCAAAACCATAACATCGCAGTCTATCATTTTTTCCAAAATAGCCGCCATATCGTCCTTTATAACACATTTACCGCTGTCACGGCAGGCGTAGCAGGCACGGCAAAAGCCTACGCTTTTTTCGGCAACACGAATTTTTTCAACTTGGTGACCGCTTTCCAAAGCGCCTTTCATAAATTCATCGCAAAGAATATCCGAGTTGCCGCCTTTTCGTGGGCTACCCGATAAAATTAAAACCTTTTTGCTCATGATGTCCTCCTGTTATTTCAACAAATTTCCGTCGCTGAAGGCATTGCCAACCTTTTCACCGAGAACATAATAAGCGTGATTCATTCCGTCATATGTTATAGGGCGAAGCTTCATAGGGTCAATGGCTCCATTTGTTAAAACTGATTCGTCGGCGCACACATTAACTATTTCGCCAACCATTCGGCAACTGTCGCTGTCGTAGCTGATTAATTTACACTCAACAGCCATAGGCAGCTCCTTAATTAAGGGTGCGTCCACAAATTCGCTTTTAAAGGTGTGAAAACCGGCTTTTTCCATTTTGTCATTAGTGTCGTTGCCTGAAACGATTCCGACAAAATCGCAGGCGGTAACTGTGTCGGCTGTTGCCATGCTCACAGTGAAAGCCTTTCGTGAGAGAATATTTTTTACGGTTTTGTGGTTTTCGCTAAGACAAATAGATATTTCATTAGCTTCGCTTATGCCACCCCAGGCTGCGTTCATAGCGTCGGGTGTACCGTTTTTGTCATATGAGCCTATAATAAACACAGGCTGAGGGTATAAAATCGGCTTTGCTCCAAAATTCTTTCTCATGTTATTGTACTCCTTTACCATTCCTTTTTCTCTTTTGTGCAGTCGTTGTTTTTCTTGCGCTGCTCAACCATTTTGACGAACCACTCAACCATATTCGGGTCGGTGTGAGAGAAAAATGCACTTTGCTTTTTATCCAGTGAGGCGATTATGTTCATATCCTCTTCGCTAAGCTCAAAATCAAAGACATTAAAGTTTTCTTCCATTCGCTCAATATGTGTTGATTTTGGTATGACAACAATGCCACGCTGTAAATGCCAACGCAAAATGACCTGAGCCACTGTTTTGCCGTACTTGTTGCCAATGGCTTTGAGCTGAGGTAAGCTGAACATATCTCCTCTGCCTTCGCCAAAGGGTGCCCAAGCTTCAAGCTGTACACCGTATTTGTCGTGCCAAAGCTTGCTTTCGTTTTGCTGATGATGAGGGTGTATCTCAATTTGATTTATCATAGGCTTAATTCGTGAGAATGAGGCAATATCTATCATTCTGTCGGGATAAAAATTAGATATGCCGATAGCACGAAGCTTTCCCTCGTCATATAAATCCTCTACGGCACGATAAGCGCCGTAAATGTCGCCAAAGGGCTGATGAAGAAGGCATAAATCAAGATAGTCGGTTTGAAGCTTTTTCATAGATTCTAAAACAGAAGCTCTTGTTTGCTCATATCCGTAATGCTCAATCCACACCTTTGTGGTGATAAAAAGCTCCTGCCTTGGAACAGAGCATTTTGAAATAGCTTCACCAACAGCCTCTTCGTTGAAATAGGACTGCGCTGTGTCAATCAGGCGATAGCCGGTCTTAATTGCATCAAGAACGCATCTTTCGCACTCATCTTTTGTTACTTGATATACGCCATAGCCGAGCATGGGCATTTTCACATCGCCACGAAGTGTTACATAATCCATAACTCTATCTCCAATCCATTTAAAATTAGATTTGAACGGTATAAGTTCCTTATTATTATATAGGCTAAAGCTGAGTTTAGGTCAATAGCTTTTTTAAAAATTTTTCAAATTTATGGGTTAAATATATAAAATTATCCGCCGAAGAAAGAGTCATCTTCAGCGGATAAGCTTTAGCAGAAATATTCGGAAATATCGGTCCTGTCGTTATATTGCTTTCGGACCCAGACAACAAGACTGCCGTCTTCCTGTTCGGCAGTGTTTACAATTTGATACCTTGTTTTTGTTCTTTCAAGTGATGCCTTGTAATGCTCAAATTCCTCAAGATTAATCTTCAATGAATACTCTTTGCTATAACCAAGCTCCGGCTTTTGAGAGAAAACAAGAGTTTGAAGAATACACGCAGCTTTAACTCGTTTCACGCTGACACCTCCTTTTGGTACAATACATTACGGCAGAAATATTAGACCTATAATGCTCAGAAGTGTTTAGCGAACACAGTTAAGGGATATAACGGCTGCCGTCGAAATATCCTGCTGAAAGGCACTCCCTCGATAGCTTAGCTACAACAAAATTATAGCATAAAAGGGCAAAAAAATCATGAGAATTTTGCCAAATTTTAGCTCGAAAATTCTCAAAACCTTATTGACAGAATAAAAACTCAGTCGTATAATAAAATAAAGGTTTTAAAACGCACGTTTTAAAACGAATATTTTAAAAAGGGGAATTCATATGCCACCAAAGCCAAAATTCACTAAAGAGGAAATTATATCTGCGGCGCTGAAAATAGTGTCAAGCAAAGGCGTGGAAGCTCTCACCGCAAAACAGTTAGGTGAGCAGTTAGGTAGCTCCGCAAGACCGATTTTTACAGTTTTCAGCTCTATGAAAGAAGTACAACAGCAGGTAAGGGAAGCCACAATGAAATATTTTGAAGCGTTTTCACTAAAAGATATTCCTGATATGCCCTTGTTTAAGCGAATCGGTTTGAAAATGGTAATTTTCGCTAAGAGTGAGCCTAAGCTTTTTCAGCTGCTTTTTATGCAGGAAAATGAAGATGCCGACACCTTTGATGATATTTACGGCATTCTCGGTGACACGGCTAAAATGAGTATAAGCACCATTGAAAAGGACTATGGTCTTAGTACCGCCAAGGCTAAAAAGCTCTTTGAAAATGTGTGGATATATACCTTCGGTATTGGTGCGTTATGTGCAACGGGAGCTTGCCACTTCTCTGAAAGGGAATTGAGCGAAATGCTTTCCGCACAATTTGAAGCTGTAATGCTGCTTATAAAAAGCGAAAATAAAAGGGATTTTTAAATTAAGGAGACATAATAAAATGAACATTTCATTATGTGGTGCAAGCTGTATAAATTGCGACTTTAGGAAAACCAATGCCTGCAAGGGCTGCTGTGAAACCTGTGGCAAACCTTTCGGCAAGCAGTGCTTTATATATAAATATATAAGCGTGGGCGATAGGGCAGGGTACGAGCAACTGAAAAAACAGCTTATATATGAAATTGCTGCTCTTAATATTCCGGGTATGCCGAAAATAAGCGAGCTTTATGCCTTAAACGGAGCGCTTATTAACACAGAATATACCTTTCCCAGTGGCGAAAAGCTAAAGATACTTGATGACAGAGAAATTTATCTTGGAACTCAGGTAGAATGTGAGTTTAACACAGAGGATATGAAAACCTGCTTTGGTATAGCGGCAGGATTAGACTTTATTTTAGTTAGTGAGTACGGTGAAAATGGAGCTGACCCGGAGATTGTGGTCTTTAAAAGAAGGTGAAATTCCTATGAAAGAAAGCAATGACAAGTTTTCTAAAGTCAAGACATTAGTCATATATATTCATGGTAAAGGCGGCAATGCCGAAGAAGCACTGCATTATAAGCCTCTTTTTAAAGAGTGTGATGTTATAGGCTTCGATTATCACTCAGATACGCCACAAAAGGCAAAGGAAGAATTTCCCGACTACTTTGAAAAGGAAAGCCAAAATTATGATAAAGTTATTGTTGTCGCCAACAGTATCGGTGCTTATTTTGCTATGAGTGCTTTAAGTGACAAGAAAATCGAGAAAGCCTATTTTATTTCCCCTGTTGTGAATATGGAAAAACTCATATCAGATATGCTACTGTGGGCAAAGGTCTCAGAGAAAGAGCTTATGGAAAAAGGTGAAATTAAAACCGATTTTGGCGAAACACTTTCTTGGGATTATTTATCATATGTTAGAAGCCACCCTGTAAATTGGAGTATATCCACTCATATATTATATGGTGAAAATGACAACCTCACCTCATTTGACACAATAAGCGATTTCGCCCAAAAATCACACAGCAGTCTCACTATAATGAAAAACGGTGAACATTGGTTTCACACTGAAAATCAAATGGAGTTTTTAGACAACTGGATAAGGAGCAACCTATGATAAAAACCGAGAGATTAAAGATATATCCGGCATCAAAAGCCGAGGCTGAATTACTCGTATCCATGCAAACTGATGTACAGTTAAAAAGAGCATATACTCAAATGCTAAATCTTGGTCTTGAGTTTCCTGAGCTTTGGCAATGGTACGCACCGTGGATAATCAGCAAAAAAGACGGTTCTAACATAGGCGATTTGTCCTTTAAGGGCATATCATCTGACGGTTCTGTGGAAATAGGTTATTTGATTTTAACTGAGTATCAAAATAAAGGCTATGCCACTGAAGCTGTGAAGGCAGCAGTACGCTGGGCAATAAGTCAGCCCAACATAAAAAGGGTTATAGCTCAGGTGCATTTAGATAACATGCCATCTCAAAAAGTGCTGATTAAATCGGGCTTTGAAAACACAGAAGCTTTGGGCAAAGAAGGAATAATATTTATTTATAAAGGAGAAGCTTTCAATGAACAGTCTTAAAATAATTCAGACTATTTCTAAAATCGGAGGAATCATCAGCAAAATTATTTACATTTGCAGCATAGTAGGTCTTTGCATTTGTGCCGTAGGCTTAATACTGCTACCCTATGGTGATGATGTTTTAAAGATAGGCGGTGTTACACTTAAAAGCCTTTTCAGTGATGTTGAGGACTTAAAGGCGCTTTGCCCTGCTGTTGGCTCATTTGCAATTAATTGCATTGGCTATATTGTCCTCTCTCGTGAGGCACAAAGATATTTTAGCCTTGAAATTAAGGAAGGCACACCCTTTACCTTTAATGGAGCTAACTTATTAAAGCGTCTTGGCATTATCACAATTATAGTGCCTATTTTAGTGACTGTTGCCGCAGAGATTTTCTGCAATGTTTTCGAGAATATCACTAACTCCACTGCCTTCTCTCTTGAGGAGCTAAACTTTGATAACGAGGGCAGCATTGCCATGGGTCTTATGCTTCTTCTCTTATCGGTACTCTGCCGATGTGGAGCAGAATTAATCGAGAATAAAGATAGCAGGAAAAATATTCCTGGAGAAAATGAAGCAGTATAAATAGAGTCTGCTTGATTTTAACTCAATACTACTCTATAATGATACCAATAGAAAAACTTAGGAGTGAATATCATGAAAAAAATAAAACCCTTTCCGTATATTTTTTCGGGCATAATTTCTGCCATAATATTTGCCGCATCGTTTTATCTTATTTGTCCCGCCATTAACATTAAAAACCTTGCCTTGTGGGTTTTAGTGGATGTTGTTATGTTCATCTATGTCATTTTAGTTCGCATATTAAAGGGCAAAAAGGATTTCGGCTGGGTAACAGTGTCAAAAAAAGTCGGCTCTAAGGGCAGAACAAAGAAATATTCTCAGTTTAACTTTTCAGTTATGCCTTACATAGTACCCGTTGGTTTGGCGGCGGTAATTTTTATAATCGCTTTGTCGGGCAGCGCACCTATTAACGCAGTTAAATATTCTAAAATATTGACCGTTACTCCCTCGGATTTCACCACCGATTTATCTGAAGCCGTAGGCACAGACTCAATAGCTTTAATGGACACCGCTTCGGCGCAAATGCTCGGTGACAGAGAAATAGGTACATTAAGCGATGTTGTCAGCCAGTTTGATGTTTCATATGACTACACACAAATAGATTTTAAGGGCAAGCCCATTAAGGTCGCTCCCTTGGAATATGCCGGTTATTTTAAGTGGCTTAACAATAAAGCCAACGGCATAAAGGGCTATGTCAGCGTTGACCCGGTTTCTATGTCAGCCACTTATAAAAGCAGCGACGGCATGAAATATGTTCCCTCGGCTTATTTTTCCGAAGACGCTTTCAGACATCTTCGCTTTAAGTACCCCACACTTATGCTCTCAAATCTCCACTTTGAAATTGACGAAAGTGGCAAGCCTTATTATATTGCCTCAATAATGGACAACTCAATTTCTCTTTTCGGCGGCGAGACTGTTATAGGCTGCTTAGTCCTTGACCCGGTAACAGGTGAAACTGAAAAGTATGATTTAGAGAATATCCCTAAGTGGATCGATGTTGTTTTCAGCGGAGATCTTATTTGTCAGCAGTATAACTGGTTTGGTATGTATGGCAACGGCTTTTTAAATAGTCTTTTTGGTAAAAAGGATTGTAAGCAGGTTACAACCTACACCTCAGACGGTGAAGAAAGCTACGATGAAACACCTACCTCAGATTACGGCTACATTGCAAAGGACGGTGACATTTGGATTTATACCGGTGTTACATCTTTAAATGGTGACAGCTCAAATATCGGTTTCTTGCTTTGCAATGAGAGAACAGGCGAGAGCAGATACTATACTATTGCGGGCGCAGACGAAAAATCAGCTATGGCTTCGGCTGAGGGCGAGGTTCAGGAAAAGGGCTATCAGGCATCTTTCCCGTCTCTTATTAATATAAACGGCAACCCGACTTATATTATGGTGCTTAAGGATTCAGGCGGTCTTGTGAAACTCTATGCCGCTGTTAATGTTGAACAGTATAACCTTGTAACAACAGCCACAACACAAGCCGAGTGTATCTCAAAATATAAGTCACTTCTTGGCATAAGCGATATGGATATTGCCCAAAGTCAAACTCAGCAGGTAACTATCACCGTTGTCGCAATAAGATATATTGACATCGACGGCAACACCTATGTTTATCTTATAGACACAAAGGATAATATTTATAAAGCTAAGGCATCAACTCATGAGGAGCTTCTTTTAATAAATGAGGGCGACAAGGTGAAGCTTTCAGTGTCGGGCAAAACAATAGTAGGTGTAAATTAAAATAGCCGAAAATGTTATAAAAACGAATTAGGACGAGGATTTCACAGTTCCTCGTCCTTAATTATTGCTTAGTTGCTTTTCAGTTTATATCCGGCATCTTTTATCGCTTTTTTGATTTCTTTCTTGTCAGGTGTACCTTTTAAAATAAGCTTAACTTCTCCCGTATTAAAATCGGCATAAGCTTCTTTTATGCCCTTTACTTTCTCTAAAGCGGTTTTTACTCTGTTTTCACAATGCTCACACATCATACTGCTGACAGAAATAACCATTTCATTTTCTCTTTGCTCCCTTGAAGAAGCAGGCTTTATTTTTTTAAGAATTTTTCTGTCGTGCTTCGGTGAAGCTATATTAGCGAAATTGAGCCTTAAAGCGTTGGACACAACACAAAAGCTGGAAAGGCTCATGGCTGCCGCACCAAACATAGGTGTGAGAGTCCAGCCGAAAAGGGGAATAAATGCACCTGCCGCAAGGGGTATTCCAAGAGCGTTATAGAAAAAAGCCCAGAAAAGGTTTTGGTGAATTGTGCTTAGTGTTCGTCTGCTGAGTCGAAGCAGTTTTGGCACATCGCTTAAGCTACTTTTCATAAGCACGATGTCACCTGCATCTATGGCTATGTCGGTACCGCTGCCAATAGCAATGCCCACATCTGCTCTTGTGAGGGCGGGCGCATCGTTTATGCCGTCGCCAACCATTGCTACAGTGCCTCTTTTAGACAGCTCTTTTATTACTTTTTCCTTGCCGTCGGGGAGTACACCTGCCACTATTTCGTCAACGAGAGCAATTTTGCCTATGGCTTTTGCTGTGTTTTCGTTGTCGCCGGTGAGCATAACCACATGAATACCCATATTTTTAAGCTCGCTTATTGCCTTTGGACTGTCCGCCTTTATAACGTCGCAAGCGAAAATAGCACCTAAAAAGCTGTCACCCTTTGAGAATAGCAGAGGAGTTTTGCCTTCGACAGAAAGCTTGTCAATTTCCTCGGTTATCTTTTGGGGTACTTCGCACAAGCGGGAAATAAAATTAAGATTTCCGCCGCAAATTTCAGCTTCACCCTCATATGCCTTTACGCCCTTGCCCGGCAAGGTGGAGAAGCCTTCAAGAGGGACTTCACTTGTCTTGTTTTCGGCAAATTTTGTCACTGCCTTTGCAAGTGGATGCTCACTGTTTTTTTCAAGGGAATAAGCATATTTTAAAAGCTCGTCTTCGCTGACACCTTCTGCGGCAATTACATCTGTAACTTCAGGCTCGCCCTTAGTTACAGTTCCGGTTTTGTCAAGGGCAACAATTTGAATTTTACCCGCTTTTTCAATGGCTTGTGCGTTTTTAAATAGGATACCGTTTTTAGCGCCCATACCGCTTGATACCATAATTGCAACAGGCGTAGCAAGACCTAAAGCGCAAGGACAGCTTATAACTAAAACGGAGATAGCCCTCGCAAGAACAAAGGACATTTCTTTGCCCACAAAAAGCCAAATTAGAGCCGTTATAATAGCGATAATTATAACCGTCGGCACAAATATACCTGACACCTTATCGGCAATTTTCGCAATAGGCGCTTTTGTTGCCGCCGCATCGCTAACCATTTTAATTATTTGAGAAAGTGTGGTGTCTTCACCGACAGCTGTAGCCTCACATTTAATAAAGCCGGATTGATTAATGGTTGACGCTGACACCTTATCTCCCACTTGCTTGTCAGCGGGAATGCTCTCACCTGTAAGGGCAGACTCATTAATGGCGCTGTGACCCTCTAAAATTACACCGTCAACGGGAATACTCTCACCGGGGCGTACCACAAAAATGTCACCTTTAACAACATCTTTTGCCTCTATGACTGTTTCTTCCCCATTTCTTATTACATTTGCGGTTTCAGGCTTAAGGCTCATGAGAGACTTAATTGCGTTTGTGGTTTTGCCCTTGCTTTTAGCTTCAAGCATTTTGCCTACAGTTATAAGCGTAACTATCATAGCTGCCGATTCAAAATAAAAATCGTGGCTCAGGTGCATAACAGATTCCATATCGCCCTTTGTTGCCGCCTGAGTCATGGAAAACAGCACGTAAACGCTCCACAAAAAGGAGGCACCGCTACCCATTGCCACAAGAGTATCCATATTGGGAGCTTTATTTATAACCCCCTTAAAGCCGCTGACAAAAAACTTGTTGTTGATTATCATGACAATTGTGCTAAGACACATTTGTAAAAGCCCGATACCCAAATAGTTGCCTTCAAGAAGCGGTAAGGGCCAACCCCACATTGAATGACCCATTGATATATACATCAGTACCGCCAAAAAGCCTATAGATAAAATGAGTCTTCTTAAAAGAATAGGTGTTTCGGTGTCTTTAAATTCTTCATTTTTTTCTTCGCTTTTGTTTTCGCCCTTAAGGCTCGCACCGTAGCCGGCTTTTTTAACGGCTGAAATTATTTCCTTGTCACTTGCGCTGCCATCAACGCTCATGGAGTTTGTTAAAAGGTTTACGCTGCATTGAGTTACACCCTCAAGAGAAGACACTGCCTTTTCCACTCTTGCGCTGCAAGCGGCGCAGGACATACCTGTTATATTGTACTGTTTCATTTCCTTTCCTCACTTCATCATTTTTTGAATAAGCAAAAGAAGCTCATCAATAGTTTCATCATTACCTTGCCTTATATCCTCGGCAACGCAGGATTTTATATGAGACGACAGCAATTCTTTATTAAAGCTCCCCAAAGCCGCCGAAACGGCAGCGGTTTGAATTATAATATCGGCACAATAAGCGTCTTTTTCAAGCATACCCTTTATGCCTCTTATTTGACCTTCTATTCTGTTAAGTCTATTCATAAGAGCCTTAAGCTCTTTTTCGTCTCGTTCTTTTTTATTGTGGCAATATTCACATTGCATATTATCACCTCATTTCAATTATATACCCCATGGGGGTATATGTCAAGTGAAAAAATATACACCGACAAGCAAAAGCTTAATCGGTGTAATTATCATCACATCATAAGGCTGAGCCAATCAAGGTTAAGATAGCCGTAGCCGTTAGGAATCTCAAAATATGAATCGGGGACATCTGTTGTAATTCTGTTGAAATATGTTGAATCAACAACTCCGCCTTGTGAAATATTATCTTTTCTTACAAGAGTTTCGCCGTCAAAATAATAGTTGACAGTTGAGCCGTCTACGGTGCTGTTATAGCTTTCAAGAATCAGCTTTTTGCCGTCGATTTCAACCTCGGAGACAGTGATTTTGCCTATGTCGCTCTCGCCCATTTCGCTGAGCATTGCGCTCATATCCATATCTTCGCCAAGAGCCTCTTCCGGCATCTTGCAATACTTTTTCCAGTCGTCAAAAATCAAATACATAGTGTCTTTGCTTTTGAGATAGAGCATACCGCAATTCATTGTTGTGCTTTCAAGATTCATTGCCATTTGCACATACATATTGCCGTTTTTAATAGCCATGGTTACGGGCATATCGCCAATATCCGGGTCATTAGTGGTTATCTCCATAAGATATGTACCGCTTGTGAAAATCTTTTGATATTTCGCAATTCTGTAAGCCTCTAATTTATTCGGCTTTTTAGTGGTGGCTGTGTCGTCTTTTTTTGTTGTGCTGTCGGGGAGTGTAGGCAAGGTGGTTGCTACATCGCCGGTGTATTTATTTCCGTTTGTAATGTCAATATGTTCACCGGTAAAGTTTGTCGGAACATCGTCAAGGGCAATATCGTCATTGATTTGACCTACAGTGCTGCCGATTGTGTTGCCGTCAAATTCTGCGGCATATCGATTGCCGTTTTCGTCTGTTACAACAGCATAGGTATGACCTTCGCTGTCAACAACGGCGAGATAGGTTGAGCCTTCAGCATCTGTAAAATATGTGTCTGCATTTGAGGGTCTGTCCGGTTCATGGGTGAACCAATAAACACCGACACCTGCACAAACGACAATTACAACCAAAAGGCAAAGAAATATTCTTCTGAGTATTTTTTTCATTGGGTTTCTCCTTAATAATATAGTTCAGTTATAAGATTACCTAAATAGAATAAAAAAATCAAGTATATCAATGTAAAACTTGTGTAAAAGACTTCAGACAAGCTTATTTTATTATTGTAAACTCAATGTTAAGACAGCAGTTTATCTATTACGCACTGTAAAGGCTCTGTGTCAGCTAATTCAATAGCGCCCTTATCTGCAAGTGCCGGGGTTCTTGTGTCTATTGGCAGCTTCGCTAAAACGGGTACACCGAACTTGGCAGCAACCTCATCTGTTTTACTTTCGCCAAAAATGCTATGCTTCTTGCCACAATCGGGACAGGTGAAATAGCTCATATTTTCAACAAGACCCACAACGGGTACATTCATCATTTCAGCCATTTTAATAGCCTTGCCAACAATAAGACCAACAAGGTCTTGAGGTGTGGTAACAACAATGATTCCGTCAACCTTAAGGCTTTGGAAAACTGTAAGGGGTACGTCGCCGGTACCGGGAGGCATATCAACGAACATATAGTCCACATCGCCCCAAGCCACATCTGTGAAGAACTGCTGAATAACACCGCTGATTACAGGGCCTCTCCAAACAACAGGGTCTTCGTGGTTAGGCAGCAGCAGGTTAACGGACATAACTCTTACACCGCCGGAGGATTCTCTTGGGAAAATGACAACATTGTTTGTTTCGGCGTTGCCTTTAATTCCAAACATTTTGGGGATTGACGGGCCGGTTACATCGGCATCGAGAATAGCGGTCTGCTTTCCTCTGAGTTGCATAGCTGTTGCCAAAAGTGAGGTTACGGAGGATTTACCTACACCGCCCTTACCGCTGACAACGGCATAGATTTTTTTTATATCACTATATTCGTTTTGCTTAAGGTGTAAGTCTTTATCTTTACAGCCTGAAGCTGAAGCGCAAGATGAACAGTTGCCTGAACATTCACTCATTAATAACACTGCCTTTCAATATAAAATTACATTAACTTATATGATAATACAAATTTTAATAATTGTCAAATTTTTTGAGGGTTTTAAGCTTTGAATATATTTAAGGCTACGCATTGTCATTATAAAATGTTTGGCTATAGTTGACTTTAAATTAAAAGGGTGGTAAAATGATAGCCAATAAAATAAGTATGCCTCCTTAGTTAAATGGATATAATAAACCCCTCCTAAGAGTTAGTTATAGCAATCGCCTTTTGACGAAAAGTGATTGACATA
>CAYWKY010000030.1:0-13657 GCA_964458915.1 uncultured Faecalibacterium sp. | reverse complement strand
CTATCATTCCGATTGGTCACCTGCGTCTTGGGCGGTACGTTTTGCCGCAAGCCTTGAGGGAGTTATCTGCGTACTCAGCGGAATGTCAGATATGGCACAGCTGAAGGACAACACCTCATATATGAAAAACTTCGAGAGCTTAAGCGAAGAAGAAAAAGAAGTTTTAAAAACAGCGGCAGAAATTATAAATAAAAACGAAACAATACCCTGTACCTCATGCAGATATTGTACTGCCCAGTGTCCCAAAAACATTGCCATACCCGAATATTTCACCGCATATAACAAGCTCCTTTCAGGCGAAAGTGATGCTAAGGCTTATCTTGAAGAAAACGCAAAGGGCAAAGGTAAAGCAAGCCAATGTATAGGCTGTAAAAAATGCGAAGAAGTTTGCCCACAGCATATTAAGGTTACTGAAAAGCTTGAGCTTGTAAAAAAAGCACTTTAAAATGTCTTTAACACAGGTAAACTCCGTGAATTTTTTGGTGCAAACTGGACAAAATAAATTGTGAAATATTGACATTTGTACCAATTGGGTTTATTATATTGGTCTAACATAGCCGGTGAATTTGGAGAGTAATGCTATGTAAAATACCTAACAAAGGAGTTTTACTTATGGAAAAAATCATTTACCTGATACCTATTATTGGTATCGCCGGCTTGCTTTTCGCTTTGTTCCTTGCAATGAGAATCAGTAAGCACGATCCGGGTAACGAAAAAATGCAGGAAATTTCTGCCGCAATTCATGGCGGTGCAAAGGCATTCCTTTTTGCCGAATACAAAATACTTGTCTTTTTTGTGCTTGCGCTGTTTGTGGGAATCGGCTGTTTCCTTTCATGGCCAACAGCTGTCAGCTTTCTCGTTGGCGCACTTTTCTCAGTTGGCGCAGGATATTTCGGCATGACAGTTGCAACAAAGGCTAACGTCAGAACCACACAGGCGGCTGCAAAAAGCGGTATGCAAAAAGCTCTTTCAATTGCTTTTTCCGGCGGCGCTGTAATGGGTATGAGCGTTGTTGGTCTTGGTGTGCTTGGCATTTCGCTTATTTACATCTTAACTAAAGATGCAGACGTACTTTT
Organism: uncultured Faecalibacterium sp.; assembly: GCA_964458915.1. Classification (GTDB taxonomy): domain Bacteria; phylum Bacillota; class Clostridia; order Oscillospirales; family Acutalibacteraceae; genus UBA6857. Next base: position 12,581 of record CAYWKY010000030.1, on the reverse strand, counting down.
CGGCTTTAGCTTAGGCGCTTCATCAATCGCTCTTTTCGCCCGTGTTGGTGGCGGTATTTACACTAAAGCGGCTGATGTCGGTGCAGACCTTGTTGGTAAAGTTGAAGCAGGTATACCCGAAGATGACCCAAGAAACCCTGCCGTTATCGCTGACAACGTAGGCGACAATGTTGGTGACGTTGCAGGTATGGGCGCAGACCTTTTTGAAAGCTATTCAGGCGCAATCGTTTCAGCTATTTCATTGGGAATCGCTGCTTTCGCAAAGGCTTCAAACCCTGTTATCGGCCCTCTCTATCCTCTTTATATTGCCGCTATTGGTGTTGTGGCTTCAATTTTCGCAACCTTCCTTGTTCGTGGTGGCAAATCAGATCCCCATAAGGCACTTAAGGTTGCCACAAACGCATCCTCAATAGTTGTTATGATTGCAGGACTTTTCCTTAGCAAGTATATGTTCGGCTCATTCAAATATGGCTTTGCTGTGCTTTCCGGTATCCTTGTTGGTATTCTTATCGGCAGCCTTACAGAGGTTTACACCTCAGACGCATATAAGTCAGTTAGAAAAATTGCCGAACAGTCGGAAACCGGTTCAGCAACAAATATTATTTCAGGCATCGCTGTCGGACTTAAATCTACAGCAGCGCCTATACTTCTGATCTGTGTTGCTATTTTTGTGTCCTACTTCTGCTGCAAGAGTGAATTCGCAGGCACAGGCATATACGGTGTAGCCTTAGCCGCAGTAGGTATGCTCTCAACAACAGGCATAACAGTTGCAGTTGACGCTTATGGTCCCATCGCTGATAACGCAGGCGGTATTGCTGAAATGGCAGGTCTTGATGAAAGCGTAAGAGATATAACAGATAAGCTCGACTCAGTTGGTAACACAACAGCAGCTATCGGTAAAGGCTTTGCAATCGGTTCTGCAGCACTTACAGCTCTTGCTCTTTTCTTCTCCTACTCACAAGCTGTAGGCCTTGAAGAATTAGGCATTGACCTTTTAGACTATCAGGTTGTTATCGGTCTTCTTATCGGCGGTGTACTCCCCTTTGTTTTCTCAGCTTTCACTATGGAATCAGTTAGTAAAGCTGCTTACGAAATGATTGCCGAGGTACGCAGACAGTTTAAAACTATCCCCGGTATACTCGAAGGAAAAGCAAAGCCTGACTACAACTCATGTGTAGCAATTTCAACTACAGCAGCTCTTAAAGAAATGGTTATTCCCGGTGTTCTTGCCGTTGTGTCTCCCCTTCTTGTAGGCTGTATTTTAGGTGTTAGAGCCCTTGGCGGTCTGCTTGCAGGCTCACTTGTTACAGGCGTACTTTTAGCTATATTCATGTCCAACTCAGGTGGCGCATGGGATAACGCAAAGAAATATATCGAAAGTGGCGTACATGGCGGTAAAGGCGGAGAAGCTCACAAAGCCAGCGTTGTCGGTGATACAGTTGGTGATCCATTTAAAGATACATCAGGTCCATCAATTAACATTCTCATTAAGCTTATGTCTGTTGTGTCCCTTGTTTTTGCACCATTGTTTATGATGATAAATAACGGCAGCGGCTTTTTAAAATAAAATTCCCTACCCAACATGGGTGAGGAAATCTTGAAAATTTAAGCAGGCGATTTTGTGTTGTGAGACATGAAATCACCTGCTTTTTATTGTGTTCACTTTTTCGCCTTTAATCGAAGCACCCTAAAAATCCGCAGACTTTTTACCCACTCGCTCTCGCCGGGCAGGCAATTATCTATAAAAAAGTAATCAAAAGGATTTTCCTATCTTTAACCTATGGTACCAATAAAAAAACGCAGAAACAAATGCTCTGCGTTTTAATTTTAATCGATATATAAATCTCTTATTCCCTCAAGGGCTCTTATTGCCGAAATGGTCATGTTAAGGCTTTCCTCATCCTTCGGCATAACAATAGCTTTCATCACTATTGAGTCGCTCTTTCGTTTCGTCGAGGCACTGTCGGCATATAAAACCTCAAGTGTATGAAGATTGCCACCGTACCTTTTAATTATAGCTCCTATATCAGCCGCTTGACGAGTGAGATTGTCCGCCTCAATATAAATGTTTCTTGACGGATTGCTCTTTGCAACAACTCTTTTTAAGGTGTTAAGGGTTATATAAATAACAAGTGTAGTCACAAGTGCGCCTACATAGTACCCCGCACCTACAGCAAGACCTATACAGCTTACTGCCCAAAGTGATGCCGCCGTTGTCAGACCCTTAACGCTAAAGCCTTCTCGCAAAATTGTACCGGCACCAAGGAAACCGATACCGCTGATTACCTGTGCGCCAAGTCTTGTCGGGTCAAATGAGGTCAAGCCTTCATATTCAAGAAAAACGAATTTTGATGTCATCATAACAAGTGTTGAACCAACAGCCACCAAAATATGAGTTCTAAATCCGGCAGGTCTGTGAGAATGTTCTCTCTCATAGCCGATAACACCACTGAACACAACGGCAAGAACCATTTTAATTATCGCATCTAAAGTGTAGCGCACAGCTTCAATAGCATAAATATCCGAAATCAAGTTTTTTATCGCTTCCATATTATTTCCTCCTTCCAAACTGAATTTTAACCTTAGTATTATATCACAAACTAAACTAAAATGCAAATTTATTTTATATATGTCACTTTTCTCTTTTTCCCTTGATTATAAGGCGCAAGTAATGTATAATAATAGTGTATATTCAGCGGTGATGTCATTTGACAGCAAAAGCTGACAATAGTACATCTACTGATTTTCAATTTATCCGAAAGGAATGATAATATATGGCAACAACAAAAGTTAAACTCTTTATCGCTGGTGTTGAGTATTCTGTAATCACCGAAGATGATGTAAAATATGTTCAGGAGCTTGGCAGAGAACTTGACAGAACCATCACAAAAATCATGAAAGAAAGTCCTCGACTTTCCACCACTCAGGCTTCGGTACTGTGCACTCTCAACTACGCTGACGAATGTAAAAAAGCCAGCGACTCCGCTGACCGTCTGCGTGAGCAGATAAAGGATTATCTCGACGACGCTTCAAACGCAAAGAGCAAAGCCGACTGGGCAAGACACGAGCTTGAAGAAACTAAAAAACAGCTTGAAACCGTTACATCCGAAAACGCAAGACTTAAAGCTGAGCTTGATGCGGTACTCGGCAGTGTTGCCCCGGCGCCTAAGAATGTTAAACCTATGAAGAAGAAAACCGATGGCAAAGAATAATATAGAAATCCTTGCCCCGGCAGGCACCTATGACGCTTTAGTTGCAGGTGTTCGCTCAGGGGCAAATGCAATTTATCTTGGTACCGACAATTTTAATGCCAGAATGAGAGCTGACAATTTTTCCCCTGAGGTGCTCAAGCAGGCTATTGCTTATTGCCACGCAAGAGGTGTTAAGGTTCATATAACCATGAACACACTTATTCAGGATAGTGAGATTCCCGACGCACTGAAAACAATTCAGAGCATTGCTTCTCTTGGGGCAGATGCAGTAATTTTGCAGGATTTAGGTCTTGCCTACCTTTTAAAGCAATGCGCCCCCACATTAGAAAGACACGCTTCAACACAAATGTCTGTTGGCACACCCTCAGGTGTTGCTTTACTCGAAAGCTTAGGCTACCACAGAGCTGTGCTGCCCAGAGAGCTGTCAAAGGAAGAAATCAAAGAAATCAGCGAAAGTTCTCATATTGAGCTTGAAATTTTTGTTCATGGTGCTCTTTGTATGTGCGTTTCAGGTCAGTGCTATATGAGCAGTGTTTTTGGCGGAAGAAGCGGAAACAGAGGTCTTTGCGCTCAACCGTGCCGACTTCCGTTTAAAGTCAGTGGCGGTACCGGCCACGATTTGAGCCTTAAGGATTTATCCCTTGTTGAGTGTGCCGATGATATACTCAAGTTAGGGGTACACTCACTTAAAATTGAAGGCAGAATGAAACGACCCGAATATGTCAGTGCAGCAGTGAGAAGCATAAAATCATCTCTTGACGGTGAGCTAAGCGCTGAACTGACTGAAAAGCTTCGGGCAGTTTTTTCACGTTCCGGCTTCACTAAAGGCTATTTTGAAAGTCGCCTTGGCAGAGATATGTTCGGCATCAGACAAAAGGAAGATGTAACAGCTTCAACAAACAAGATATTAACAGATTTATCCCGTAGCTATGAAAAAGAAACTCCCCTAATTCCGGTAGAGTTTTATCTAACTGTCATTGAGGGTGAAAAGGTTTCACTTTCAGCTTCGTCTATGGGTAAAACCTGCTTTGTTGAAGAGGATTACATACCCGAAAAAGCAATTAATAAGCCTATGACTAAGGAAAGTCTTAGCGAGAGAATAGGCAAATGCGGTGGCACACAATTTTATATGAGTAAAATTGAAATTGACCTTGACGATGGTCTTATTGTGCCGGCAAGCGTAATTAACAACCTTAGAAGAAAAGCTATCAGCGAGCTTGAAAATCAGCTTCAATGTGTAAAGCCACATGACTTTACACCAATTGACATTAAACCCACTACTCATAGCAGTAGCAAAGTCTTAAAATTTCATGTCAGAGTAGCAAGTGCTGAGCAAATTCCACAAAATTTAAACAATGTTGAAAACCTGTATTTACCCCTTAACATTGATGAAAACTCGGTTAAAAGCCTTGAAAACTCAGGTGTAAACATTGCCGTTGAGGTTCCACGAGGCATTTTCGGCAACGAAAAGGCTGTGGAAAAGCTACTTCTCAGAGCAAAAGCTATGGGTATAAGCGCCGCCTATTGCCACACCTTGGACGGTGTTGCTATTGCAAAAAAATTAGGCTTTAAACTTCATACCGGCTACACAATGAATGTTGCAAACAGCCTTTCAGTTAAGGTTTTAGAGGATTTAGATGTAAAGTCAATCACCTTGTCAGCTGAACTTCCTTTAAAGAAGCTTGGAAAAATCGGTGGCGAAGTACCACGAGGAATTGTCGCTTTCGGAAGGCTTCCGCTTATGCTAACAAGAAACTGCCCAATTAAAAACGGCAAGACTTGCGCTGAATGTAAAAGCAGCAGCTATCTTACAGATAGGCTTGATAAAAAGTTCCCGGTAATGTGTAACATGGGATTTAGTGAGATTCTCAACTCAGCTCCCCTTTATATGGCTGACCGCATTAAAGAAATAGAAAACATGGACTTTATCACTTTCTATTTCACAAAGGAAAAGAGAGAGGTTTGCGACGGCGTACTCGAAGCATATCGAAAAGGAGCTGCCCTAAAACAAGGTGCAGTTTACACCAGAGGATTATATTATCGAGGCGCAGAATAATAAAAGAGAAAAAAAGAGAGGAAAAAACACAATGCCTAAAAGACAGGATTATTTATCTTGGGACGAATATTTTATGGGGGTCGCTATGCTATCCTCATATAGAAGTAAAGACCCTAACACTCAAGTCGGTGCTTGCATAGTCAACGATAACAATCGCATTATGTCAATGGGATATAATGGCTTCCCCACCGGCTGTAACGATGATGAATTCCCTTGGGAAAGAGACGGAGATTCCTATGACACTAAGTACCCCTATGTGTGCCATGCGGAGCTTAATGCTATTCTCAACTGCCGTGGTGTTAATCTTGAGGGTTGCCGAATTTATGTGGCGCTATTCCCCTGCAACGAATGTGCAAAGGCTATAATACAAAGCGGCATCAAAGAAGTTGTTTATCTTTCAGACAAATATGCAAACACTATGAGCACAAAGGCTTCTAAGCGTATGTTTGCCGCCGCAGGAGTTAAAATGACAAAGCTTCAACCAAAAAGAGCATCGGTTGTAATAGACTTTGACGAGAAAAAAATATAAGTTTAACTTAAGTTAGAAGAGGACAGGTACTTTTGTGCAAACCAAAGTACCTGTCCTCTGTGGTTTAGACCGGCAAAGCAATCAAAATTCTTTTGATTATGACTTTAGTCAAAAAAATTAGCCGTAAAAGCAATTGTTTTACGGCTATGTTTAATTTTATTTGTGAATAATAGCTGAAAGTCTCTTCATGGGCTTCTTTCTTCTATGCTTTCTCTCTACTACAATAGGAGTCTTAATAAGCATATTGGTGAAGATGCTCCAAATGATAACAAGAATATACATTCCAAAAACAGCGTAGAAGCCTGCTGAAAGCTTTGCAGTGCTGATTGTAACAACTGTCGCTAAAATCTGAGTCCATGCGCTGTCTGAGAAAAGACCGACTAACTCGGAAAGCTCAATATCGCCACCGATTATCTTGTCAAAGGCAAGCTTGCCTATAACAATACAAACAAAACAAATAACTAAACCTGCGGCAGACATTCCGATAACAGCCTTTCTGCTGCCCGTTGAAGCGGAAACAATACCAACTGCGAGGAACATAAGAAGGGCAAGAACAAAGAAAATAACAAAAGCAATTATATGCGGCATAACCGGCTCTGCAATACTTGCAAAGGTTGCCTCTGCGCCCTCAGCGGGAGCTTCAATGTTCATAAGCATTTTAATGATTTCATAAGCTGAATATTCAAACTTTGTGTTCACACCGAATTGTTGAACAAGGTTAACAATACTTGTGATTTCGTCTGATGCACCGCCGATTGCAAAATAAAAGAGTTTCAGCAACAGTCCCATTACTATTGCGCCCACTGCAAGTATCGGGGTAATAATACGATATGCAATTTTCATAATTTTATCTCCTTTTATTTCCATGAAGATTTGAGGTCAACCGTTCTGTTAAAGACAAGCTTTTCATCTGTGGTTGTTGTGTCAACGCAGAAATAGCCTTGTCTCATAAACTGGAATGTGTCCCCTACCTTCAAGTTTTCAATGCCGTCCTCAAGCTTACAGCCTTCGAGAATTGTCAGTGAATTAGGATTAAGGTTATCCTTAAAGCTACCCTGAGATTCATCTGAGGGGTTAGGATTGTTGAAAAGTCTATCATAGAGTCTTGCTTCAAAATCAATTGAATTTTTAGCGCTTACCCAATGAAGAGTACCCTTAACTTTTCTGCCGTCGGGTGAGTTACCACCCTTGCTTTCAGGGTCATAGGTGCAGTGTACCGCCGAAACCTCACCGTTATCGTCAAGGTCATAGCTGACACATTTAACGAAGTATGCACCTCTGAGTCTTACTTCATTGCCGGGGAAGAGTCTGAAATATTTCTTCGGTGGCTCTATCATAAAGTCCTCTTTTTCAACATAAAGCTCTTTTGAGAAACGGATAGTTCTTGTACCCATTTCAGGCTTATCCTGATTTACAGGAAGCTCAATTTCTTCAACTAAATCTTCAGGATAGTTGTCGATAATTACCTTTAAGGGGCGAAGTACAGCCATTGCTCTCGGAGCGTTAGCGTTAAGGTTATCTCTAACGCAGGCTTCAAGAAGGCCAAAATCAACAACGCTATATGCCTTTGACACACCGACTCTGTTAATAAAGTCTCTTATAGCCTCAGCAGGGTAACCTCTTCTTCTCATACCGCTGATAGTTACCATTCTCGGATCATTCCAGCCGTCAACTATACCCTCAGAAACAAGCTGCAAACACTTGCGCTTACTTGTTAAACAATAGTTAAGGTTAAGTCTTGCAAACTCAATTTGTCTTGATGGCTCTTTAAAGCCTAACTCACGAAGGAACCAATCATAAAGTGGTCTGTGGTTTTCAAACTCAAGGGAGCAAAGCGAGTGAGTTACACCCTCTCTTGTGTCTGAAATAGGGTGAGCAAAGTCATACATCGGATAAACGCACCACTTGTCGCCTGTCTGATGGTGGCTGACATGGGCGATTCTATAGATAACCGGGTCACGCATATTAATATTAGGCGAAGCCATGTCGATTTTTGCACGAAGTACTCTTGCGCCGTCGGGGAACTCACCGTCAGTCATACGCTGGAATAAATCAAGATTTTCTTCAACGCTTCTGTCTCTGTAGGGGCTGTTTTTGCCCGGCTCTGTCAGGGTACCTCTATATTCTCTTATTTCGTCAGCTGTGAGGTCGCACACATAAGCCTTGCCCATTTTAATAAGCTTTACAGCACACTCATAAATGAAATCAAAATAGCTTGATGCATAAAGCACCTTATCCCATTTATAGCCGAGCCACTGAATATCTTCTTTGATAGCGTCAACATACTCAACGTCCTCTTTTGAAGGGTTGGTGTCGTCAAGACGAAGGTTACAAGTACCACCGTATTTTTCAGCTGTAGCAAAGTCTATTTGTATTGCCTTTGCGTGACCGATATGAAGATAACCGTTAGGTTCGGGTGGAAAACGGGTTTGCACATGAGAATAGACACCCTTTTCAAGGTCTTCATCTATAAAGTCATGTATAAAGTTTGAACTTTTTACTGCTTCTTCCATTCTATACTTCCTTTCACGCACTGAAGTGATTCAGCGCTGCATTAAGTCTTTCCATAACCTTTTCTCTGCCTAAAAGGCTCATGATTGAGTAAAGGTCGGGAGTATTTCTTCTGCCTGTTACGGCAACTCTTATAACAGTGGAAACATCGCCCACATGACCCTTGAACTGTTCAGGATTTTTCTTATACTCCTTAACATTCGGTGTATAGCCGAGAGGCTCACAAAGGTCTTTCATTCTCTGGAACCATTCGTCCTTAGAGTCGTTTTCGTTATATGCCGAAATATAAGCTGTGAGAATTTCCTTTGCCATATCAGCTGTAATATTTTCGGTCATTTCATAGCTGTTTTCAAAAAGCTCATCGAAGAAATAGGAGATATAATTCTTAACCTCACTCCAGCAGGCAATATCCTTTCTGGGCTTAGGTGTGTCACGGTCAATATTAAGTATTGCCTTTGAATATGTCTCATCTCTTGTTAAAAGAGAATAGAATTCCTCGTCATAAGCCTTTGCCCAATCGGCAGTGTAGTTATAAACAGTTTCATTATCCATAAGTGAGATAATATTTTTTGAAACATCGTTTAATTTTACCATGTCGAAAAGTGCACCTGAAACGCTCATCTTTTTAAGGTTAAAGGGGAAAGAATCAATAGATGCGGTTTTGTTAGTCTTTCTCCAATCCTCAAAGTTAGAGTTCATAAGAGTCATAATGTACTCATTTACGCTCTCCTTGGGATAGCCCTGCTCAACATAAAATGTAACAGCAGCCTCAGGGTCTTTTCTCTTTGAAAGCTTACGCTTACCGCCGTTTTCTTCTTTCATAATAGGCGCAACATGAGCATATTTGGGTACTTTAAAGCCTAAGCACTTGAAAAGCTGAAGATGAATCGGACAGCTGGACATCCACTCGTCGCCACGAACAACATGAGTGGTACGCATCAGGTGGTCATCAACAGCGTGTGCGAAGTGATATGTAGGAATTCCGTCACTTTTAAGAAGAACAACATCCTGCACATTTTCGGGCATTTCTATTTTACCCTTAATCATATCGTCAATATAGCATTTATTTTCAGCGTTACCCGGCGATTTAAGTCGAAGTGTCCATGGCTTTCCTGCCTTGATATTTTCTTCGATTTCCTCGAAAGTTAAGCTGCGACATTTTGCGTACTTGCCCCAGTAGCCCTTTTGCGGCTCATTCTCCTGCTTAGCACGAATTTCATCTAACTCCTCAGCCGAGCAAAAGCAAGGATACGCAAGGTCTTTTTCAACAAGATTTTTTGCGAAAACATGATAGATATGCTTTCTTTGGCTTTGATAATAAGGGCCATAATCGCCTATTTCTATACCTTCGCCAACAACGCCCTCATCAGCCTTAACTCCGAAAGCCTCAAGGCCACCGAGCATAACCTCAATTGCACCTTCGATTTTTCTTTTCTGGTCAGTATCTTCAACACGGACATAAAAAATGCCGTCTGTAGCTTTAGCTGTTCTGTAAGCGACGGTACCTGTAAACAGGTTGCCGAAATGAAGAAAGCCTGTAGGACTTGGAGCAAGTCTCGTCACTCTCGCACCCTCTTTAAGATTTCTCGGTGGAAACTGCGCTTCCATATCTTCGGGCGTCTTTGTTATATCGGGAAACAAAAGCTCTGCAAGCTTTAAGTTATCGCTCATTTATAAACCTCCTTCGGTCACAATTATTCATTATATTATCTCAAATTTTAAGTCAAATATCAATAGGTGAAAGTAATTTTTTAAAGAAATTTTGAGGAAATAAGCGGTTAATTAAACAAATTTTACTATAAAAGGGTCGCTGAAAAGATTATAATCGAGTGCAGGTGTCCGCCCACAATTATTAATTGTTAATTGCCAATTGCAATTTGCCAATTTAACCTTCCACCTCAGCCGAAATTCCGGCAAAAAAAGGACAGCTCTATCACCGCAGAGCTGTCCTTTTAAATTATCGATATTTTATTTTTGCTTTGAATATTTAAGTCTATAAACCACATTCATGAGAAGACTGTCAACTGCGCCTAAATTCTTAGCGCCGCCGAAGAGCTCACCGCAAAGACCTGCCTTGCAGTTCTTTTCCATAACCATCTCAGCAGCCAAAGCCTCATCCTTATCAGGGCCGCAGCAAACTGCGCCATTTTCTTTGAGAAGAACAGCGTTTCTTGTCTTGCCGCCAAGAGCCTTTGCAACTTTCTTTGATGTCTTAATTGTGTCGTTAGGATTAAACTCAGCGCATCTTACTGTTACACCAACAATCTGAGCAAAGTCGTCAAGGAAAGGCTTAACTGTCTTGCCGATTTTTGAAGAAGCCATAATAGCCGGCTCTTGTGAATGTACGATAGCGCCTATATCGCTACGCTTATTATAAATTGCTTTATGAAGGTCAGCTTCTGAGGGGTACTTGTCACCCTTAATAAGCTCGTCACAGCACTCACAAAGACCTACAACTGCGGCAGTGTTACCCTCTTTATCATAAAGAACAACAGCGTCGTCAATCTTAACACTGTCATAAGCTGTCATCTTAGGAGCAGGCTTATCTGCCTTTTTCTTTGTTTCAGCAACATAATCATAAATCTCCTCAAATGAGGTTGCAACCTTATTTTTAAAGGAAGCATAGCACTTTGAAATATGATCCTTACAAACCTTCTCAACCTCGTTTGCAATTTCAAAAGCATCGTCATAGTCTCTGCCAAGGCAAACAGCACCGTGGCTTTTGAGCATGATTGCGTTTGAATTTGATCTTTCAAGTGTTGCTATAACACCGTTGCGAAGCTTTCCGGTACCGGGAAGGCCGTAGGAAGAAACAGGAATGTGGTCACCGATTATGTTTCTGCTCTCGCCCTTAATGCCGTTAAGGTCTTTACCCATTGCTGAAACAGCGCTTGCGTTTGCCTGATGTGTATGTATAACAAAACCAACTTCAGGTCTGTGAAGATAGCATTGTGCGTGAATACCCTTTTCGCTTGAAGGCTTAATGTTACCCTCATATGAAAGGTCAGCCATATTAACAAGAACAATATCGTCAGGTGTAAGGCTCTCATAAGCCTTGCCGCTGGGAGTGATAACAAACTGAGTGTCGCTTACTCTACAGCTTACATTGCCCCATGTACGAGCAATAAGTCCTGATGAAACAAGCTGTTTGCCTGCTTCAACAACTATTTTTTTAGCCTCTAAAATGTCCATATTTGCACTCCTTTTTATACATTATTATAGTATATTAATTAAGCCAAATCAAGGCAGGCAATATGCGCCTGCCTTGACACTTATGTAAATTATTCAACAACAGTGATGTTTGCGAATACCTTTTCAAAACGAGCAAGAGCGTCGTCAATCATTGCTTCATCATAAGCTGCTGATGTGTAAAGACGTGAGCCACCAACAGTTACAAGACCCTCAGCCATGTAAGCTGCGCCCATGTGTGCCATTTCTTGCTTACGCTTATCAGTTTCCTTGATAATGCCGGGAATTGTCCAAGGCTTGCTCCAGTCAATTGAGAAGTGCATTGTACCAACTGTTTCCATGTGGCAAACTGAACCCTGGTTGAATGCTACGAAGGGAAGGTTATATTTGTCGATAATGGAGTTAAGACCTGCTGTGATTCTGTCACCCATAAGACCTGCCTTCTGGCAAGCGTTCTGCTTATCGATTTCTTCAAGAGTATAGTAACCTGCAACACATGAAATAGGTGTAGCAGCCATTGTACCGCCACAGAATGCCTTCTTAATCTTCATGCCGCTTGCATCAAGACCTGCACCCATGTACTGCATATATTCTCTCTTACCGCCGATACCGCCGGCACCGGGATAACCACCTGCGATAACCTTACCGAAGATTGTAAGGTCAGGCTCAACACCATAGTAGCCCTGAGCACCTGCCATACCAATACGGAAGCCTGTAACAACCTCATCAAAGATTAACAGTGCGCCATACTTACGGCAAAGTCTCTCAACACCCTTATTAAACTCAAAGTCAAGAGGACGAGTACCGCTCTCAGGACCAACAGGCTCAACAAATACGGCAGCAGTACCACCATTGAGCTGGTTTCTTCTAAGCTTCTTTTCAAGATCGTTAAGATCGTTGGGGAAGAACTCCTGTGTATCTCTCATAAGACGAATGGGTACACCATTTGCCTGTGTGAACTTTGAACCGGGAACACGGATACCATAACCGAGCTGATCTGACCAACCGTGGTATGCACCACCCATTTTAATGATGTGCTTTTTCTTTGTTGCAAGTCTTGCAACACGGCAAGCTACCATACAAG
>CAYWKY010000029.1:0-13721 GCA_964458915.1 uncultured Faecalibacterium sp. | reverse complement strand
GTTATTCTATTTTTTACCTTTTTGCGGGGCTTTGCCCCACACCCCACGAGCTTTTTCAAAAGCTCGAGCAAAACTTTAGTTGGGTAAGGGAAGGCTCAGTGGTTTCGAGTGGGTGAGAGGAAGCGGGAGGTTGGGGGCGGCTCCACTAAAATCGCTCTGCGATTTTAGGCGGTGCGCCGCACCGCCGCGCCACCTTCGGTGGCTGTGGAGCCGCCCCTCGCTTCCCCGTTCCACCCACTAAATCAAAATCCGGTTACTTCCCAATTCGCCAGTTGCAATTTCACAATTACCAATTATTATATTTAAAAAGGATTCTTTGCCTTTCACTTTTAAGAATCCTTTATTTTTTTATATTGTTTAAAGTTTTTGCTTAATTGCCATTGAAAGAAAACAGATAATATAGTATAATATTATTTAACTATTTTTACATTGAAGGGATATGGCTGATGAAAAATAATTCATTTGAATGGTTTAAGCTTGATAATGCGGCGAAAATATTTCCCGGCCAAAATTCATCATCGTGGTCAAATGTTTTTCGCATAGGTATTCAGTTAAAACAGGATGTTCAGCCTGAGATTCTCGATAAGGCTCTTGAAAACACATTAAAAAGAATACCTTGCTTTAATGTTAAAATTAAGCCGGGACTTTTTTGGTATTACTTCAAGAAAAACCTGCAAGTTCTCAAATCAAGACCCGATGTAAAAAACTATTGTTATAGAATTAAATTTAAGGAAAACGACGGCTTTCTTTTCAGACTCTTTTATCGAGGCAAAAGAGTAAGTGTTGATGTTTATCACGCCTTGAGTGACGGACACGGTGCAGTCGTTTTCATGTCAACGCTTATTGGTGAATATTTTAAGCTAATGGGCGAGGAAATCAGCTATAACAGCTTTGTTTTAAACACAGAGGATGAGCCGAAGCTTTCGGAGGTTGAGGATTCATATACAAGATATGCCAACTCTAAAGCGCCGTTTGACAGAAAAGACAAATGGGTCTATCACGCTCGTGGCTCAAAGCTACCTAAGCATATGTGTAATTATGTTACGGGCATAATGTCTTTTTCTCAGGTTAACGCTGTTGTTAAAAGCTACGGTGTTACAGTGACGGAATTTTTCGCTTCACTGCTGATTTATGTTCATTATAAAAAACAGCTTGCCGAAAGCAAAAAGCAAAGGGAAATTAGTGCGCAGATTCCGGTTAATCTTCGTAAGGCTTTTCCAAGTGAAACTCTAAGAAACTTTGTTCTTTGTCTTCGTGTGAAAATAGACCCGAATTTAGGTGAGTTTACTTTTGAAGAAATACTTCGCAGTGTTTCTCTACAGCTTAAGCTTAATAACGACCCTAAGAAAGAGAACTCTCTGATGACCCAAAATATGAAATTAGAGAGAAGTAACTTAACTAAATATCTGCCCTTATTTATTAAAAATTTGGGCGTGTCTGTTTCTTTTTTGATTACAGGCGAACAGACAACATCGACCCTCTTGTCAAATATTGGCAAGATTACCTTGCCACAGGATTTAGCGAAACATATAGATTATTACACCTTTTTTACAGGCCCCGGTAAATTAAATGGTGCCAGATGCGGTGCAATAACCTTTGAGGATAAGCTTGTTTTCACTTTTTCAAACTGCTATGAAGAAAGCGATATTGAAAGAGAGTTTTTCACAACGCTGGTTAAAATGGGTATTCATGTGAAAATCGAAAGCAACAGAGAATAAATATATTCAGGAGAATAATTATGTCGTATTGTGTCAATTGCGGTGTGGAGCTTGATGAGAGCGCAAAAAAATGTGCCTTGTGCCATACACCTGTTATAAACCCGAATAAAAAAGAAAAAACAGTGGACGAGGCTGAAACGCCTTTTTCACAAATAACTCATGTACCTAAGGAAATACAAAAGAAGTTTGTTGCTCTTGTTTTGAGCCTTGTTATGCTCATTCCTAACATAGTTTGTTTTATTGTCAACGCAGTTATTTTCCCCGGTAGCTTTTGGTCTATTTATGTTATGGCAACGAGCTTTCTTGTGTGGACTGTATTTATATTGCCTCTTTTCATAAAAAAACATCGTGCATATTTCATGTGGGCTTTTAATACAGTGGCGGCTTGTCTATATGTCTATTTGTTTTATGTTATGGGCAAAGAGCGTGACAGGTGGTACTCAGAATGTGCGCTGCCGATTATACTGTTCGTTTCGGTACTGACACTGATTTATCTCATTTGGGTCAGACGGAAAAAGAGAGGAAGCATTTTAAAGGCTCTTGTTATTTGTATAAATGTTGCTTTTACTTCCCTGGTTTGCGGTTTGATTTTAAGTGTAGGCGGAGAAATGAAATATGCAACAGAAATCGGCTTTATCCTTTTTCTTTGCATAATGGCAATTGTTGCGTTCTTAACCTATTGCTATAAGAGTAAAAGTATGCGTAAGTGGCTTTCGGAGAGAATGTTCACTTAATGAGATTTTAAGAAGGTTTAATTTTGAATAAGTATCAGGTTTTAAAAAAGTATTTTGGTTACGACGATTTCAGAAGTGGTCAAGCCGAAATAATAGATGAAATTCTTGCCGGCAGAGATGTTGTAGGCATTATGCCGACAGGTGGAGGAAAAAGCATTTGTTTTCAGGTGCCTGCGCTTATGTTGCCCGGAGTTTCTCTTGTAATTTCTCCATTGATTTCTCTTATGAAGGATCAGGTGCAGTCCCTTAAAGCTTGCGGCATAAACGCAGTGTTTTTTAATTCTACTCTCTCTGAGTCCCAAAGGAGATGTGAGGAGCAGAAGGTTTTGCAGGGCACTTGCAAGATAATATATGTTGCCCCTGAAAGATTGACCGTACCTGCCTTTAAAGAGCTTTGCTCAAAGGTAGATATATCAATGGTCTGCGTTGACGAGGCGCATTGTGTCTCTCAGTGGGGCCAAGATTTCAGACCGGGCTATCTTGACATAAAGGATTTTATAGCTGAAATTAATGTGCGCCCAATTGTTGCCGCATTTACTGCAACGGCGACGAAAATAGTTCGTCAAGACATTAAAAATCTTTTGGGTCTCGTTGAGCCAAAGGAGACGGTGACAGGCTTTTCAAGAGATAATTTATATTTTGAGGTTATTAAAACCACCGATAAATATACTGCGCTTAAGAGATATTTGGATTTATATTCATTTCAAAGTGGCATAGTTTATTGCGCCACTAAAAAAGCGGTCGATGAGGTTTTTTACCGGTTAAGTGACGAGGGTTTTTCTGTTACAAGGTACCATGCAGGCTTGTCGAAAGCTGAAAGAACTGAGAATCAAAATAAGTTTATTTATGACGAAAAGCAGATAGTTATTGCAACTAACGCTTTTGGTATGGGTATAGATAAATCTAATGTGTCTTTTGTTATTCATTATAATATGCCAGGCGATATAGAGAGCTATTATCAAGAGGCAGGCAGAGCCGGAAGAGACGGCAGTGAAGCCAACTGTATAATTTTGTTTTCGCCTCAGGATATAAGAATACAGAAGTTTTTCATTGAAAACAGCGAGTATCAGGGGGATTTAACCTTTAAACAGAAGATGCAGCTGAAAAGTCTCAGATATGACAAATTAGATAAAATGATATACTACTGCGAAAATGAGGTTTGTCTTCGCAACTATATTCTTCGCTATTTTGATGAGAACCCAACGGAAAAATGCGGCAATTGTTCAAATTGCAAGGGTGTTACTCAAACAGTAGATGTTACTGTGCCGGCGCAGATGGTTTTCTCCTGTATAAAAAGAGTTGGCGAAAATGAAAGCACTGATGTTGTAGCCGATATTTTAAAAGGCAATGAGACAGATTATATAAAGAAAAAAAGCTACAATAAGCTGTCAACCTTTGGAATAATGGCGGACAGCGCAAAAAGCGAAATTGTAAAGCATATCAGCTATTTCATTGAACATTCTTTTATTCTTGAGGGTGAGGACGGTGCTTTGCGTCTTGACAGAAAAACAAGAGAAGTTCTTTTTAAAGGTAAAAAAGTTAGAAAAATAATAGAAAAGCAAACGGTTAAGCAGGCTGCCGATATAATGGGTACTGATTTGCGCTTACTCGTTAAGTTAAAGCTTATAAGACGAGTTGTTGCTCGCTCTGCCGGAATGCCGGATTTCGTTATTTTTACAGATAAGACTCTCGAAGCCATGGCAAAGTACAAGCCGAAGGACTTTAAGGAGCTTGTTAAAATTCCGGGAATGACTATGAACAAAGCCGAAAAATACGGCAAGCATTTTATAGAAGCTATCAAGAAAAGCTTCAACGATAACTAATTTTTATAAGGAAAGGGATGACATTATATGAAGCGTAAACAATGGTTCGTTTTGCCTTCGGATAAAGAGCTGACGGCAGATATAGCCGAGCAATATGATATTGAGCCTTTCCTTGCTCACCTTCTTGTGTCAAGAGGCGTAACAGACGAGACTGAGATTGAGGATTTTTGCAATGGGGAAAGTATGCTTTCAGACCCCTTTGAGCTTCGTGATATGGATAAGGCGGTTATGAGAATCAATGCTGCTCTTGCCGACTCAGAAAAAATAGCTGTTTACGGTGACTATGATGCCGACGGTGTTACTGCTACGACATTGTTGAGCTTATATTTTAAATCCATTGGTGTCAGCGTCAGAACCTATATACCGGACAGAAACACAGAAGGCTACGGCTTGAATATGAATGCGGTCAAAAAGCTGTGCGATGAGGGTATTAATCTTATTATAACTGTTGATAACGGAATATCTGCGTTTAAAGAAGCTGAATATATAAAAGAGCTGGGTATGGATTTAATTATAACCGACCACCATAAGGCGAGTGAAAAAATACCCGAAGCGGTGGCTGTTGTAAATCCTCACAGATTAGACTGTTTTAGCTCATATAAGGATTTCTGCGGTGCAGGTGTAGCCTTTAAGCTAATTTGTGCGTTAAATGAGGGCGATGACGAGGATATGCTCTCTCTTTTCGGTGACATTCTCACCGTTGGTACTATAGGCGATGTAATGAATCTGACAGGCGAAAACCGAAAAATAGTTAAAGCCGGTCTTGAGCTTATTAATAGGGGCAATAACATTGGAATTATGGCTTTAAGAGAGGTCAGCGGAATGAAAGGCAAAACCTTGAGCAGTACCTCTGTTGCCTTTTCTCTTGTGCCGAGAATAAATGCTGTGGGCAGAATGTCTCACGCTGAGAGGGCTTTAGAGCTTCTCTTATGTGAAGATTATGAAGATGCGCTTTCTATTGCGAGAGAGATTGATTTAAGCAACACAGCAAGACAGGAAAAGGAAAAAGAAATTATTTTTCAGGTTAAAAAGCAAATTGAAGAAAATCCTGAAATGCTCAACGAGCGTCTTCTCATTTTCAGCGGTGAAAATTGGCATGGCGGTGTTATAGGCATAGTTGCCGCAAGATTAGTCAACGCCTACGGAAAGCCGTGTATGGTAATAACAGATGACGGCAAAGAGGCAAAGGGCAGCGCAAGAAGTATAGACGGTTTTTCTTTATACGATGCAGTTAGCTCAGGCTCAGAGCTTTTGGAACATTATGGCGGTCACGTTTTAGCGGCAGGCTTTGGCATGAAAAGCGAAAATCTTGAAAAGTTTAAAACCGCCATGTTAGAATATGCAAAAACTGTTGACATGCCTTTTGCTCAAAATATTATAGATTGCCGACTTCGTCTTGAGGTTATTGATGCGGATATATTGCCACTTATCTCATCTCTTGAACCCTTCGGTCAGGGCAACCCACAGCCTACATTTGGGCTTTTTGGGGTGGAAATTACAAATATTCAGCCTATAGGTGGCGGAAAGCATCTCAGATTGAGCGTTAAAAAGAATACAGGCACTGTCTCGGCGGTCTTCTTTGGTGAAACTATCAGCGATTTCCCTTATCAAGTCGGAGACAAGGTTGACCTTGCCGTAAGACTCGAAAGAAACGAATATATGTCTCAGGTTAAGGTCGGTGTGTATATAAAAGACATTAGAATGTCCGGTACAGATGATTTGAGATATTTAAAAAGCGTAAGACTTTATGAAAAGCTTATGCGTAAAGAGGTGCTTACAAAAAAGCAAATAGATTATTTACAGATAACAAGACAGCAGGTTGCCGAGGTTTATAAATACATAAAAAAATGTGTAAGCTATAAGGGCGATTATGATGTGCTGTGTTATCGTTTAGGTGACGACGGGGCAGGTGCTTGCAAGATATTGCTTGCTATAGATGTACTCGACGAGTTAGGCATAATCTCAAAAAATGGTAACTCGCTGAGAATTGCAAACACCGAAAAGAAGGTCAATCTTGAAGATTCGGCGCTGCTGAGTTATGTGCGAAGCCTTGCCGGTGAATAAAGGATAAAGAGGTGGATACTATGTGTGAAGACTATGAAGCTCAGTTTCATTCTCTTTTAGAGAAAGTTAAGGATAGCTTTTCAAAAGAAGATATAGAAATAATAAAAAAGGCCTATGAGCTTGCTTGTCAGGCCCATGAGGGACAAAAACGAAGAAGCGGTGAGCCTTATATTATTCACCCTGTTGCCGTTGCGGTTATTTTGGCGGATATGGGCATGGATGCCGATTCGGTTTGCGCTGCCTTGCTCCACGATGTTGTGGAGGACACTACAACAACAGCCGAAGAGATAAGAAGCATTTTCGGCGAAGAAATTGAGCATTTAGTTGACGGAGTTACAAAGCTCGGTCAAATTCCCTTTGCCGCAAGTAAGGAAGAGGAGCAAAGCGAGAACGTCAGAAAGATGTTCCTTGCAATGTCAAGAGATATAAGAGTTATCATAATTAAGCTTGCCGACAGAGTTCATAATATGCGTACTCTTAAGTTTATGCCTGAGGAAAAGCAGAGATACAAGGCGAGAGAAACCTTGGAAATTTATGCGCCTCTTGCTCATAGATTAGGTATTCGTGCCTTTAAAGAGGAGTTGGAAGATTTAGCTATAAGCTATCTTGACCCGGTAGCTTATGAAGAAATAAGCTCTACCTTAGAAAAACAGGTGGAATCAAGACAACATTTCTTAGACTCTATAAAAGATAAAATATATGAACGAGTAAAGCAAGAGGTACCCAACGTTCATATCGCCGGAAGAATTAAGAGTGTACACGGTATCTATAGAAAAACATATATGCAAAACCGCACCATAGATGAAATCTATGATATTTATGCTGTTAGACTTATTGTTGACTCAGTTTATGAGTGCTACTGTTGTCTCGGTCTTATTCACGATATGTTTAACCCGATTCCGGGCAGATTTAAGGATTATATTTCAACACCGAAGCCTAATATGTATCAGTCTCTTCACACTACAGTAATAGGCAAAGAGGGTATTCCTTTTGAGGTGCAAATAAGAACATGGGAGATGCACCATACGGCAGAGTACGGTATCGCAGCCCACTGGAAATATAAGCAGGGCGTTACGGGTAAGGTGAAATTTGAAGAGAAGCTCTCATGGATAAGACAGCTTCTTGAAACTCAGCAGGATAGCGATGATGTTGAGGATATTGTCAAAACCATTAAGACCGATTTTATCCCTGAGGAGGTATTCGCTTTCACACCCAAGGGCGACGTTATATCCTTGCCTATGGGTTCGTGTATTATCGACTTTGCCTATGCTATTCACTCAGCTGTGGGCAATAAGATGATAGGTGCAAAGGTTGACGGAAGAATATGCACTCTTGACAGAAAGGTCAACAATGGCGAAATAATTGAAATTCTCACCACCTCACAGCAGGGTAAAGGTCCGAGCCGTGACTGGCTTAAAATGGCTAAAACTTCATCTGCAAGAAGTAAAATAAAGAGCTGGTTTAAAAAAGAAAAGCGTGAGGAAAATATAGCTGAGGGTAAAGCTGAGGTTGAAAGAGAGTTTAAGCGTAACAGTATAGTTTTACCTGAAAAGCAGATGAATGAGTTCCTGCTTAAAATCGCTGAAAAGCAGCATTGCAACGGTGTGGATGAATTTTTTGCCGCTATTGGTTATGGTGGATTGAGTCTGCTTAAAATACTGCCTCGAATAAAGGAAGATTACAATAAGCTTATCAAAGAAAATCAACCGGAGCCTGTTAATGATTTACCCACACAAATTCAGCCACAAAAAGCGTCAAAAAGCGTTGAAGGCATTATTATAGAGGGTATTGATAACTGTCTTGTTAAGTTCTCTCGTTGCTGTGATCCATTGCCGGGTGATGATATTATAGGCTTTATCACAAGGGGTCACGGTGTGTCTATTCACACAAGAAAATGCTCTAATGTACCAAAGGACATATCAAAGGCGGCAGAGCCTGAAAGATGGATAAAGGCATATTGGGACACTAAGGCGAAAAATTCATATAGAGTTACTATTGCGGCAACCTGCATGAACAGAGTTGGTATGTTGGCAGATTTGGCGGCAGTTATAGCTAATATGCACGTTATGATTCACTCTATTTTCACAAAAGACGGCAACGACGGCAGAAGTACAATTTATATGACTATTACAGTTAACGGTGCCGAGCATTTAAAGAGCGTTTGCGAAAAGCTCAAAAAGGTCAAGGGCGTGCTCTCAACAGAAAGATCAGGTCTTTGATAATTACAAACAAAGGTAAGGAATAATAATTATGAAAGCAGTTATACAAAGAGTGTTAAAAGCTAAGGTCACTGTGGACGGTGAAATCACAGGCGAAATAAATCAAGGCTTTCTTGTGCTTTTAGGGGTACAGGAGGGTGACACTCAGGAGGATATGAAGCTCCTGGCTAAAAAGACAGCAGGGATAAGAATTTTCACAGACGAAAACGACAAAATGAATTTATCTCTTGACCAAATTGACGGCGAGGTGCTGGTTGTATCTCAGTTCACCCTTTGCGCCGACACTTCACATGGAAGACGCCCATCGTTTATTTCATCGGCTAAGCCGGAGATAGCGAATGACCTTTATATTAAATACTGCGATGAGCTTCGCTCTTTAGGCGTTAAAAAGGTTGCAACAGGGATTTTTGGCGCTGATATGAAGGTTGAGCTTATAAACGACGGTCCCGTCACAATAATAATGGACACAAACGAATGGAAAAAGCACTGAGAGGAGTTTTACTATGGCTCTTAAGGTAACAACAATAATTTTCCCCGGCTTTACAGCGAATTGCTATCTTGTAACTGACGATATAACAAAGGATAGCTTTCTTGTTGACCCCGGAGCATACGGTACACGGCAAAGCGAATATATTAAGTCACAGGGTATAGAAAAATTAAAATACATTCTTCTTACCCACGGACACTTTGACCATGTAACCGGTGTAAAGCAGTTTAGAGACGAATTTTCGGCTAAGGTCGTAATTCACGAAAATGACGAGGCTTGCCTTAGAGATTCACTAAAAAGTCTTGGCATAGCTCATGGAATAAGAGCCACGGGAATTGAGGCGGATATTACTGTTAAGGACGGTGATAAGCTTGCCTTTGCTGATAAAGAGATTCAGGTTATACACACTCCGGGTCACACAAAGGGCGGTGTGTGCTATAAAATAGATGACTTACTCTTTACCGGCGACACTCTTTTTAAGGGTACTGTTGGCAGAACCGATTTTCCGGGAGGCTCAATGGAAGAAATTATAGCTTCCGTTAACAAACTCAGTGCCTTAGAGGGTGACTATAAGATTTATCCCGGTCATGAGGCTGAAACCACATTGAAGCACGAAAGAGAAAACAATCCTTACATGAGGAGAAAGTAAAATGTTTCTTATTAACAAAAACAACTCTTTCCATTATGAAATGGAAAATCTTTTAAGAGTATTTTTCCCGAACATTAAAATTATAAGACAAGAGGAAAAAGGGGAGGGAGAAGATTTTTGCCTTCTCGCTCTTGAAAATGAAAAAATAACAATCGAACTTAAAATAGGCGAAGAATTTTATGAAAGAGAGGAAAGCTTTTCAGCTTCCGACAAAGTTTTTTCAGAAAGTGACGACAGCTTTTATGAAAGAAAAATGGCTGTTATGCTTTTCTGTCTTCTCAGCGAAATTACTTCATACACACCGCCTTGGGGCATTCTCACAGGAGTACGCCCTGCGAAGCTTATGACAAAGCTTCGTGAGGCTCATGGGGAAGAAAAAGCAGTTGACTATTTCATAAATGAGTTAAAGGTCAGTGAGGATAAAACGGCTTTGGCTCTTATGGTGTCTAAAAACGAAACACCTATAATCGACAGCTCGTCTCCCGATTCATTTTCCCTTTATATTTCTATACCTTTTTGCCCCACAAGATGCTCTTACTGCTCTTTTATTTCTCACTCTAACGAGAGCGCCAAAAAGCTTATTCCCGAATATGTTGAAAAGCTTTGCGATGAAATTAAGGTGACAGCTTCTATTGCCGAAGAACAAAAGCTTAAGCTTGAAAGCGTTTATATCGGTGGCGGCACTCCCACAGCCTTATCCGCAGAACAGCTGAAAAAGGTTACAGATGCAATTTCACAAAGCTTTGATTTAAGTGGAGTTAGGGAGTACACTATAGAAGCAGGAAGACCGGACAGTATAACTGAGGAAAAATTTAATGTTATTAAAAATTCCGGTGCGACGAGAATCAGCATAAATCCCCAAACCTTTAACGATAGCGTTCTCAAAGAAATAGGCAGAAATCACACAAGTGAGCAGACAATTTCCGCTTTTTTACTTGCGAGAAAAAAAGGCTTTGACAACATCAATATGGATTTAATTGCAGGTCTGCCCACGGACACCTTTGAAAGTTTTGAAAATACTCTTGACAAGGCAATTTCATTAAATCCGGAAAACATCACTGTGCACACTCTCGCACTTAAACGCTCAAGCACATTGGTCACTGAGGGCAAGAGAACAAATTCGGCAGTGCTGACAAAAGATATGCTAACTCTTGTTCAGAAAAAACTGACACAAGCAGGTTATGAGCCTTATTATATGTACCGCCAAAGCAAAAGTCTCGGCAACCTTGAAAATGTTGGTTGGGCTAAAAAAGGCTATGAGGGAATATATAATGTATATATGATGGAGGAGTGCCACACTATTTTATCTGTTGGTGCCGGCGCTGTAATAAAGCTCAAGGCTCCACACACAAGTGAAATAGAAAGAATTTATAATTACAAATATCCCTATGAATATATAGGAAATTTTGAGGAAATCATATCGAGAAAGAAGCATATAGGGGAGTTCTATAGCGAATTTACTATATGACAGTATTAAATTAGATAGTGTTTTTTCGTCTTAAAGGTATATTTTTAAGCTTTTGCATTAAAACTACTTGACCGCATAGATGGAAAAAGTGTATACTATGCTACGGTTTAAAAGCAGTGTTTCAATATCTTCACTTTATAATTTATGTGACAGAAAAGGAGATTACATACAATGGCTGAAAGAAAAAAACAAAGTCTTCTTACCGGTGCAGGCGTTTTAGCCATAGCCACCGTTATCGTAAAACTAATTGGTGCAGTTTATAAGATTCCGCTTACAAATCTGCTCACTCCTGAGGGCTACGGCTATTTTACAGGTGCTTATGCTATTTACAACCCTCTTTACGCAATTTCAATGGCAGGTCTGCCTGTTGCCGTTTCAAAAATGGTTTCCCAAAATGTGGAGCTTGGAAGAATCAAGGATGCACAGCGAATTTTCCATGTTGCACAACAGCTGTTCTTCATAGTCGGTCTTACGGGTACTGTTATACTTATGCTCATAGCTTACCCTTATTCTGTTTTAGTTAAGTCGCCTATGAACTATGTCAGCGTTCTTGTTGTTGCACCCTGTGTGCTTTTCTGTTGCATGATGTCATCTTTCAGAGGTTATTATGAGGGACTTAAGAATATGACACCCACCGGTGTGTCTCAGGTTATTGAAGCCGGTGTTAAGTTAGCTTTTGGTCTTAGTGCAACCTATGTGTGCTTTAATCGCTGGCTCTCAACATATCACGCTGAGGCTGTTGACGGTGTTGCCACAGTTTTCGGTCAAAAGGTCAACAATGAGGCTGAGGCTCTCGCTGCCATGTATCCCTATGCGGCTGCGGTTGCAATTATGGGTGTAACGCTCGGCTCAATGCTCGGTCTTCTTTATCTATATATAAGATATAAGCGTCATGGTTTTGGCTTTACAAGGGAGGAAATAGTAAATTCTCCTGCGCCCGAAAGCGACAAAACCTTAAGAATGAACCTTATTCGTATTGCTGCTCCTATTGCTTTAAGCTCAATTGTACTCAATATCAGCAATATGATAGACGATTTGACTATAAGAAACCGCCTTGCACACGCTATTGAGGTTGGCGGCGATATAATCAAAGAAATGTATAGCGCTTCACTTGCCGCATCACAGACTCTCGATGAGGGTATACACAATTACCTTTACGGTACTCACGGCTCAGTGCTGAACATTAAAAATCTTATTCCCACAATAACTCTTACCCTCGGTATCAGCGCAATTCCTGCACTGACCTCAGCTTGGGCAGCAAAGGATAAAAAAGAGATAAAAGGCACAATCGAAACTGTACTTAGAGTTACAATGATGATAGCTATGCCGGCAGGTCTTGGTATTGCAGCTATTCCCGGCCCAATACTTCAAATACTTTACTCTTCAAGCAGCGATATGATTCCTATAGCTGAGCCTATGCTTCGTGTTTACGGCTTAGGAATGTTCCTTTTTGCGGCAACCTCACCTATGACAAATATGCTTCAGGCTGTCGGCAGAATGGATATACCGATTAAATCTATTGCTATAGGCTCATGTGCGAAGATATTACTTAACTTTATTTTGATAGGCAATCCTAATATCAACATAAATGGTGCGCCAATTAGTACGGCAGTGTGCTATATAATCATCTTCGCTATTAATCTTACATCTCTTCTTAAGGTGACAAAGGTTAAGATAAATGTGATTTCAGTTTATGTTAAACCCTTTATTTCCGCTTTGCTTTGTGGCATTGTCGCTTGGGGTACAAACTATATTATAGCCGAAAAGCTTATGGTCGAAAGCCGACTTGTAGGTATCGTTGCAATAGGTTTCGGTGGCGTAACTTATGCGATTGCAATGCTATTATTTAAAGGAATTGTTAAAGATGATGTTTTAATGCTTCCGAAAGGGGAAAAAATTGCAAAAGTCCTTGCAAAATTCAAATTATTAGGGTAAAATATACCAAATGAGGTTTTTGTATGAACAGCTTTAAATTTAAGGAAAATTACAATATTGACGACCTGCTGGAAATTATGTCAATTCTTCGTGCGCCGGGCGGATGCCCTTGGGACGCAGAACAGACCCACGAAAGCATTAAGTCAAACTTTATTGAGGAAACCTACGAGGTAATCGAGGCTATCAATAAAGATGATAAAGAGCTTTTGCAGGAGGAGTTAGGCGATGTTTTGCTGCAGGTAGTTTTCCACAGCGAAATGGAAAAGGAAAAAGGTAACTTCACCTTTAACGATGTTGCCGATGGAATTTGCAAAAAGCTCATTGAGCGTCACCCTCATGTTTTCTCAACAGTTCAAGTTGAATCTGTTGATGAGGTGCTCTCTAATTGGGACACTATAAAGAGAAAATCAAAGGCTCAAAAAACTCAAGGCAGCTCAATGCTCAAAGTACCAAAAGAGTTACCTGCGCTAATGAGAGCGCAGAAAATTCAGTCTAAGGCTAAAAAGGCAGGCTTTGATTGGGACGATATGTCTGGCGCACTGGCAGCTCTTGAAAGTGAAATCAAGGAGCTTAGAGAAGCTATCGACTCGAAAGACCAAAAGTCAATAGAGGACGAAATGGGAG
>CAYWKY010000028.1:0-13743 GCA_964458915.1 uncultured Faecalibacterium sp. | reverse complement strand
TTTTGGTCGAGCTTTTTCAAAAGCTCGTGGGGTGTGGGGCAAAGCCCTGCAAAAAGCTAAAAAATATAACAATATAAATTTAAAAAGCTGTAAAACCACAAGTTTACAGCTCTTTTTTTAGTTCCTTATTGTTTTTTCTTTTGCGGCAGCTGTGCCACAATTATTGCCACAAACATTAACACACAGCCAATAGCCTCCCTGACAGTTGGAACTTGAGACAAAATAACCATCGCCGTGAGTACACCGAAAACACTTTCAAGAGACATAACCATTGTTGCAATTGTCGGCTCTGTTTTTTGCTGACCTAAAATTTGCAAGGTGTAAGCCACGCCGCTTGACATAATACCCGAATAAGCTATTGACGGTGCAGCTTCTTTGAGAGATTGCATTGTGACATCCTCCCTTAAAAGCATAACCACCAGAGCAATTACTCCGGCAACAAAAAATTGCAAAGAGGAAAGTCTAATGCCGTCAAGCTTTGGCGAAACCTTGTCTATAACCATAATGTGAACCGCAAAACAAAAGGCACACGCTAAAACATAAAGGTCTGAGCTTTGTACCCTGCCGCCGTCTTTAACACACAAAAGATAAAGGGCAACTACAGACACTCCGGCGCAAAGCCAAACTATTGGTCTAATTTTTTTGCCTAATATAACAGAAAAAATTGGCACAAGCAAAATATATAATGCAGTTATAAATGCTGCCATACCCGGTGCAGTACCCTTGTCAATGCCAAGCTGTTGCAGGCTTGATGCCGCAAAAAGCACTATACCGCAAGCTACTCCGCCAAAAAGCAAATATTTATAATCAGCTTTTGTCATTTTTTGGTACTCGTTAGGCTTTGTCCTTTTTTTAATATTGTCAGCTGCAAAAATAACCGGCAATAATGCCACTGAACCTAAAAGGCTTCTCATAGCAATAAAGGTGAATGGGCCTACATGTTCAGCGCCTGTCGTCTGAGCCACAAAGGAGCTGCCCCATATAATTGCGGCAAAAGCCAATAGTACTGAGCCTATAAGGCTGTCTTTTCTTGATTTTGTCATATTTTTTTACCGTCCTTATGCCAATGCAGGGATATATTCCCCTAAAAGCTCAAACAAATAGCACACAAAGGGAGCTAAAATTAAAGCGGGAAAATAATTTGCAACCTTAAATTTTGTTATACCTGTCAGATTTAAGCCTAAAGCTAAAATCATCAGCGAGCCTACACAGGTTATTTCTGCCACTGCGCTATCGCTTAAAAAAGGCTCTAAAAAGCCTGCCGCAAGCACTATACCGCCTTGAAAAACAAAAACAAAGGCGGCGGCGAATATAACACCTATACCGAGGCTCGCACTGAGCATACATGAAGAAAAGAGGTCAAGTATACTTTTTGTAAAAAGAGTTGTGTGGTCACCCTTTAGCCCGGACTCAAGAGAGCCTATAATTGTCATTGCGCCAACGCAAAAAAGCAGACTTGCCGTAACAAAGCCCTCAGCGATGCTAACTTTATCGCCGTCACCCTTTTTAAATTTTTTCGACAAAAAATCTCCGGCACCGTTTAATTTACCGTCTATATCTATAGCCGTACCTATAACAGCGCCAATAACCATAGAAATAATCGCAACAAGCTGATTTTCGCCCTTTAGCATACCCTGCACACCTATCATAACAGTGCAAAGTCCTATACCTATCATAACAGCATCTGTATATTTTTTAGATATACCTTTTTTGAAAATAAGACCTATGGTGCTGCCTATTAAAACTGTTGCCACGTTAACTAAAACACCTAACATTTTTTCATCTTCTTTCATTTAAACAGCTAAAGCAAATTATAACACAACTTAAAGTTAAAAGTAAATATCTTCGCCCTACAGTTTATGACTTTTTTCTAATACAGTCAAGGCTATAATAGGTTCAACTAAACATGAAAGGTAGATAAACATGAAAACAAAAGAAAAGGACATCTTCTTCGGAGACACCGCCGACACTGATTTCGACCAAGCTGAAGATTCTTCAGAAAAAAATCTACACTACTATTTAAAGCTCGCTGCCTTATCCTTTGCAGGGCTTTGTTTTTCTCTGCTGAAAGCTTTAGGCAGTATGTCACCCTTTACCGTTTCTTTTCTTTCAGCCGTCAGCTTTGAGCATTGTTTTCCGGCCTTCGTTTTCGGCTGTCTCGGCTATTTCATCTCTCAGCCATGGCAGTACGCACTTAAATATACCTGTTCCTGCGCTATAATTTGTCTGGTACGCTTAGTTATCAATAAAAAATTGCCTCATCTTGATAAAAGTAAACTTAACTACTTCGCTTCATTTTTCAGCGTTTTTGTACCCGGCATCATTTTCCTTGCCTTTTATGATTTAAGCTTTACAAGTGTGTTCCTTCTTCTTTGTGAAAGTGCCTTATCCCTTTGCGCCACTGTGTTTTTCATCAGAAGCCTTAAGCCTCCTGTTTTTCGTACCGGCATAGCCTGCCTTGGCATAAAGGACAAAACAAGCATTATAGTCTCCTTAGGCATATTCCTAATGTGTATGTCAGGCTTTAGCATTGAAGGACTATCCCCTGCAAGAATATGTGCGGCATTAATTGTGATGTGCCTGTCCTTTTATAAAGGCAGTAGTGCCGGAGCTGTTTGCGGTGTAATAGCCGGCAGCGCCCTTTGTGTTTCGCCCTCATATCGCTATCTTTTTGCCTGTTACGCTCTTGCCGGTTTAATCAGCGGTGTTTTCGCTCCCTTGGGGCAAATAGCCACAGCAATTTCTTACGGCTGTGTTTTCAGTCTTGTCTGCCTTATAGGTGATTCCTCAGCGAGTGTAATTATTTGCCTTGTAGAGGTTGCCATAGCCTGCGGTGCTTTTATGATTATCCCGTCGAAGCGAATCACCGTTTTGCAGGATTTACTTTTAAAAAGCGGAATTATTAACGAGCCTCAAATATCCAGCCGAGTATCGGCTCAGCTTTACGCTGCGGCAAACAATGTCGGTGAAGTGTCAAAGGTTGTGGGCAGTGTCAGCGAAAAACTCGACAGCATTATTAACCCGGAGGTCAATCGACTTTTTGCCAGCTTACAGCAAAGAGTTTGCGCCTGTTGCGACAACAAAAGCAAGTGTTGGAACAAAATGTTTGACTCAACGGCAAGCGATGTGTTATGTCTTGCCGGAATCGAAAAGCGTACCACATCTAAATTGCCCATTGAAAAGCGTTGCCCTCGTTGTGACCTGCTCATAAGCGAAATTCAAGCCGGCTTGCCTGAGTACACAAACAACATAGCTGTTAAAATGAAGATACGCGAAATGCGAAAAATTCTAACCGACCAATTCACACTTGTGGGAGATTTTTTAAAGGAAACTGCCGACAAGGTTCAGGATAGCCGTACCATTGACACTGCTCGTTCTGTAGCAATGCGAACCGCTTTACAAGATGCCGGAATATACACCGATGCACTCTCCTTTTTCACCTGCCGTGACAACAGGGTCACCGTTGAAATCAGCATTATTGACCGCCCGTTTGAAACCGATAGAAAAAAGCTGAAGAATATAATTGAGTTTTTATCCAAAAGACATTTTTCAGAGCCGACAATTTCCGTCAGTGACATAAAAACAACTATAACCTTTGAGGAAAAAACTAACTTTGATGTTCAATTCGGCTATAGCCAAAGACCGCTAAAAAAAGGAAATCTTTGTGGCGACAGTGTTAGCTTTATTTCCTGCCCCGACGGCAATAAAGCTGCCCTTATAAGTGACGGCATGGGTACCGGAGCCAGAGCAGCCATTGACAGCACAATGACAGCCTCAATTGCCGAAAAGCTTATCTCCGGCGGTTTTTCAGTTTGCGGCGCAATTAAAACCATAAATTCAGCTATGATAATGAAATCCACAGACGAATCAATTGCCAGCGTTGACTGCGTAAAAATCAACACCTACACCGGTCAAGCTGATTTTTATAAATCAGGCGCAGCGATAAGCTTTATAAGGCACGACAGGGAAATCAGAATTGTTAAATCCGCCTCCCTTCCCGTTGGAATAATAAGAAATATTTCCCCGGCTGTTGAAACGGCTCAGCTTGAAAGCGGTGATATTATACTTTTAGTCTCTGACGGCGTAACAGCCAATGATTGCGGCTGGATAAATGATGAGCTTCTTTCTTGGAGTACAAACAGTATGAACGACTTAGCTTCTCACATAACATCCTTAGCCATACTTCGCAGCGAAAAAGATTCAAGAGACGATATAACCGCTGTGGCAATTAAGGTGATAAAAATGAAGTAATAGAGAATGTTTTTGTGTTGACATCGACCTCATTTTTCTCCGTAAGCGAGCACCCTTTTTGTCACTTCGTGACATCCACACCTATCATTCAACAGCAACGAGATTTACACTTGTTTTTATATTAAATGTATAGCTAAATATCTCGTCAGTCTTGTCTCTCCTGAAAGGAGCAGTGGCATGGGAAGCACGGCGAAGAGGTGAACATCATATCCCACAAAACAAAAAGGACAGGTGATTTAGTGCCTTACAGCACTAAGCCCTGTCCTCTATATTTATGTTTTAGCTCATGTTATATTGCAACAACCACTGTGAAAATAACTGCAATAAGGAATGTGATGCCGTATTTTTCAAGGTATGCACCTACATAGGTTATTACTGCACCGATTGAATAGAATATCTTCTGGAAAATATTGCCATTGTGATATACCTTATCCATCATGTTCATTGCGTCCTCAACAAGAGGAAAGGCATTGCAGAAAAGTGAAAAGGCAAACCAATATGAAACTGCACAGGTGATGCCTAAGAAAAGTCCCTTAAACTGCAAATATACAAGCATAAGTGTCGGAATGATACCGAAAATCAATGCACCGAGCATATTGAAGAAGAACGGTACAAAGCATATTGCGAAAGCTGAACGGGCGGTACCCATAAGCTCATGCTCAACATGGCTTGCCATTTCGTCACGTCTTAAATAGCGGTTATCCTCAACTACTGTTTTGCTTGCACGGCAAACTGTCTGTTCCCACATACCTCTGACAAGTGCGCCGGGGGCAGTGAGATATTTAAGAAAGATATAAAGTCCTGTCATCAGATATTAACCTCCTTATCGGTTAAAACTTCCTCAATTGTTATCTTTTTCTCTTTGTACTTCTTAACGAGATCGTTAAGCTCATAGCCACTGCTTTCAAGTGTTTTTTTCATTTGATCGTAGGTGTCATTGTCACCGTTATAAGCGGCGCAAAGAGCGTAAAGATTACAGGTCTGCACTGTGTATGCGCTTTGTGACATATATTCTTCCATTGTGTCCAGTGCCACAGCACCTTCACCCTTTAAAAGGTAAGCTACTGCCATTGTGGGCATATATGATATGTCACCTGAGGGAAGATTTTCTTTAGCTTCTTCACAAACTTCAAGCATTTTATCCGGGTCGGGAGTTTCGAGATAACGATAGTAGCTGGCTAATGCGCTATAAGCGTTGCCGTCTTCCTCGTTTATTTTAATCAGACGGTTATATGTGCTGTCAACAAGCTCCTTGTCGCCTGCCTTTGCGGCAAGAGCGCAAAGATTAGCAAGATAAGCCCACTCCATATTCTTGTCGTTAGCTTCATCTGTCTTTTTAAGCTGTTCGAGCTGAGTTTCAACATCTTTACCGCTAATGCTCATAATAACATATTTATAGTATTCTATAAACACAGCCTCATACTTGTCAATTCCCTCCTCCTGTGAGGGAGTTGTTTCATAAAGAGCATCAAGCTCAGCTATAAGCTCGTCATAGTCATAATCCTTGCCATTCATAGCCGGATCGATAATCTCAGTGATTTTATAATATGTCATGGTTAAGTCGTCTGAGTTTTCTTTAAGCTTAGCGTACTTTTTGTTCCAAGGCATTTTGAGAGCTGTTTCGCTGTAGATTCTCTCTATAAGTGCAGCTGCATCGGTTATGTAACCGGTTTTGCTGTAGCCGTCAAGAAGATCTCTTACAGCCTTCATTGAAATGTTGCTGTCTGAAGCAGAATTAACATAGCTGTAATAGCCTGTCATACCTGTCATGATTTTGCCTGAATCATAGTTCAAAGCCGAATCTGCTACAGTGAGAAAATCCTCCGCATAGGTTGCGCTTGCGAAAGCAGTGGCAACAAAGACAGCTATCATAACTATTGTCATAATAATACCGCTGGCTCTCATAGGATATTTTTTCATAATATTGCGACATTCATCACAATATGGATAATCTTCGCCGTACTCATCAGAGCAGTAATTTTCGCCGCAGCACTCGCAAAGTCTGCCGTTAGCTTCTTCGCTCTCCTCTGACGGCTCATCTTCGCTTTCCTCCTCGCTAAGGTCCTCAAGCTGTTGAATAAGCTCATTTCCACCGGCATTATCAAGCTCCTTTTGGAACATATCTCTTATTCCTTCAAGCTCAGTTTCAAGCTCACTTTTTTCTTGTGCGGCAGTGTCCGGCTCACCCTGAGCCATATCCTGTGTTTCAGGCGCACTTGTATTTTCCTGCTCACAGGTGTTATCCTGAGTCTGCATTTCATCTTTTTTGTTTTCGTCCAAGATAAAAGCCTCCTTAAATTATTTTTATTTATTTTAGCATTTCTTTAATCAAAAAGCAACACCTTATCTGCCTATTATTATCTCAATTGAAGTTTAGTTTAAGTTAAATGTGAGAATATAAAAATTAAAGGTGTTGTAAACTTTGGTAAAGTATGTTATAATAACCTCACGAAACTACGACAAGGCAGAGCCTTGGGTAGTTTCGGAGAACATTGTTACATAAATTAGGTTGCTTCGCAACCAGAGCTTCGCTCTTGCAAAGACTTTGTCTTTGTATTTGTGTTATAAATAACCCTAACGGTATTAGCGGAAAAATTAACTTCGCTTCGTTTAATATTACAATTAATTTAAGATATAAAATTACAGATAAAGGAGGCTGTTTTTTTGGCTTCAAAAATCAAAAATTTAAGTGCTTATACAGATAAGTTTATGAAATATCGCCACCTGTTGCGTGAGCTTGTTGTGAAGAAAATCAAGCTACAATACAGAAACTCAGTTTTAGGTGTTTTCTGGACATTTTTACAGCCACTTTTAACTATGATAGTTCTCACCTTTGTTTTCAGCAATCTTTTTGGCAGAAACTCTAAGGATGTTGTCAACTATCCCGTATACTTGCTCACAGGCCGTCTGCTTCATGAGTTTTTCACTCAAAGCACCAAAAAAGCCATGAAATCTATAAGAGGAAGCGCATCCATTATTAAAAAGGTTTATGTTCCTAAGTATATTTACCCTTTGTCGGTAGTTATGTCAACCTTTGTCACATTCCTCATTTCTCTTTCGGTTTTGGTTTTGGTTGTTCTTTTCTTTAATTTAACAGGTCAAGACCCTATTGCCATAGGCCCGGCTATACTCTTCGCTGTGGTACCGATAATAATATTGTTTGTTTTGTGTCTTGGTATAGGCATATTCCTCGCAACGGTGGACGTTTTCTTCAAGGACGTTGAAAATATATATGACGTTTTTTGTATGCTGCTTTTCTATGTGACACCTGTTGTTTACACTGTTGACAAGTTAGGCTTTAAAGAAGGCTCATGGCAAGCCTTTGCCCTAAAGCTCAACCCTATGTACGGCATAATTGATATGTTCCGTGCGGCAGTACTCCACAGCACAGAATTTTGGTCATATTTCAATGTGCATTTTTTAATTTATTGCAGTGTTTTTGCTGTGGCTATTCTTCTTGTCGGTACTGCGCTTTTCTATAAGCTTCAAGACAAATTTATTCTTCACATTTAAGAAAGGCAGGCTGATTTTTTTGAAAGAGTATGCAATTGAAGTAAAACATGTCAGTATGCTTTTCCGTTTGAATCGTGAGAGAGTTGACAGTGCAAAAGAGTATGTTATCAGACTTTTAACACGAAAGCTTCATTACACAGAGTTTTGGGCTTTAAAAGATATATCCTTTAAGGTGGAAAAAGGCGACCGTGTAGGTGTTATGGGCTTTAACGGCGCAGGAAAAAGTACACTTTTAAAGGTTATTGCCGGTGTACTTAAGCCGACTATGGGTTCGGTTAAGGTTGTTGGTACTATTGCACCTATGTTGGAGCTTGGCGCAGGCTTTGACCCTAACTATTCGGGTAAAGAGAATGTTTATCTTTACGGCACGACTATGGGGTACTCAAGAAAATTTATTGATGAAAAATTCGATGAAATCGTTGAATTTGCAGAGCTTCAGGAATTTATTAACGCTCCTTTGAAAAGCTATTCCTCAGGTATGAAATCAAGACTCGGTTTCGCCATTGCAACGGCAGTTAAGCCCGATGTTCTTATTCTCGATGAGGTGCTGAGCGTCGGTGACGCTGCTTTTAAGGAGAAAAGTGAGCAAAGAATCCTTGACATGATTGATGACGGTGTAACAGTGCTTTATGTTTCTCACAGTACAGACAGAGTCAGGAAAATATGCAACAAGGCAGTTATTCTCACAAAGGGTCAAGTTGTGGCTCAAGGCGATGCAGATGAAATTTGCGACATTTACACCGAAATGGTTAACAGTAAATAACTCTTTAAAATGAGTTATCAATAAATTTTGAGGTGAAAATTATGTGGGAAAAGATTACAGCGTTTCTAATGGCAATCGTAGCGTTTTTTACATCACTTTTCGGACTTAACAAGACTGAGGGAATACCTTTTCAAAATGTTGCCTATGGCAGTGAGGAAAGACAAGTTTTAGATTTATATTTACCAAAAAACAGTGACGGTGAAGTAGGTCTGTTCTTTTATATCCATGGCGGCGCTTGGATTTTTGGTAATAAGGATGATTATTTTGACAATATTCAAGACATATGTGAAGAATATGGATATGCAGCCGCAGCAATAAATTATCGTTATATCAGCGATACAGTGAGTCTTCATGACATAGCTGACGATATTGATTTAGCCCTTCAAAAGATTAAGTCAATAGGCGAAGAAAACGGCATAAATATATATAAGGTGCTTTTGACAGGTGTGTCGGCGGGTGGACATTTGGCAATGTTCTATGCTTATTCAAGACGAGAGACTGCACCTATAACTCCGGTGGCTGTTGTTAATAATTGCGGTCCAACAGATCTTACAGACGATAACTATTATTACAATTCAGACTTAGGCGTGAATGGAGAACTTGGCTCTTTTGAGACAATATCCGACATTTTTTCAAAAGCCTGTGGCAAACGATTTACATACGAAACGAGAGATAGCGCAAAATCAGAGCTTTTAGCTGTGTCGCCAATATCCTTTATTGATAAAAACACAGTGCCAACTGTCATTAACCACGGTCAAAAGGATACTATAGTACCCTTTAGCAACGCTGTAACTCTTGTGGAAAAGCTAAAGGAATGTGGTGTTAAATATGACTTTAATGTTTACCCGAATTCAGGACATGGTTTGTCAGATGATAAAGCGAGCAAAAAAACCGCTAACAGGCTTTTAGAAGAATATATGGAAACCTATCTTGGCAAGGAAAAATAAGAGAATAAAACAATAAAGAGCATGAGCTTTCTTAATGGAAAGACCATGCTCTTCTATTTTATTTTAGCCCCACAGGCTTAGGTCTTTTTTTAGCGGTGAAATCTGTAGCTGTAATTTTGATTACGCTCACCATAGAGACCATTTTATCCTCAAAAGAGAAGTCCTTGCCTGTTTGAGTTTTCATAATTATTGAAAGCCCCGACTTTTTATCCTCGGTGTTTTCTAAAATCTCGGCCTTGCCCATACCCATTACGCTGGCATAAGCTGTTCCGTATTGGCAGGCATATGCGCCCTCAAAGGGTGTAACATCACATTCCAGCTCAAAAAACACCTTGGGATTTTCTTTCATTATGTCGATTTTTCTGCCGACAGTTGCACCGTGAAGATAAAGGCAAAGCTCATTATTTTCTAAGGTGTAACCGTAATTCATAGGCACAACATAAGGCTCATCGCCGTCAATCATTCCAATATGTACCACCATAGCTTTGTCGAGAATTTCTTTAATTTCATTTATATCTGTGACTTCACGCTCACGTCTTGTCAGTCCCTTTTTCATTATGCCAGCTCCTTTATTTAAAACTTTAGGCCGACGAAGCTTTTTTTCGTCAGCCTAATTGTAGCATAAATATACGTCTTATTCAAGAGCTGTTGGTGTGTCTTCGTCTCCCTGTGTCGCTACCTGGTCAGAATTCGCCTGTGGTGTTATAGTTGGCATATGGCCTTCCTCCATTGGCACAGTACCCGACCAAGGAATCACCATAGGCTGAAGCTCATCCGGCTTTATTAGGTTCTTTTTAAGGCGAGAGAGTGTGATAATAATGCACAATGAGTTAATTGTCATAATAAGCGCCAATATAATGCTCGCATATAAATAGATTTCTCTTTCCAAATCTAAAAATGAAATGAGCATAGTTAATATAGCGCTGATAGTGAGAAGTATTGTTTGCACAGTTCTGAAAAACCTAAGCTTTTTGTCAAAGGTGCAGCCCTCATATTGACATCTCTGCGCAATATAGGCAAGGTTAGTCAAAAACTGGAAGACAAAATACATATTTAATATACTCACAATAAGACTCACAATAGGCAAAAATGTTCCGGCGCTTACACCGGCGATAGACACAATACCGTCAGCGATAGACCATATTGTAAGAATTACTAAGGGTACCTTTAACAAAGAAATTTCCTTTATGCTGTTTTGAAGGAGCTTCACCACAGACATAAACAGCAAGTATCCTATAAACGTGGGCAGTATATTAAAAATACCGGCGCCTGTGTTAAAATTAAAATCGAAACAAAGGAATATATATCCCCATATAGCTCTTGTTAGTGCTTTTGGAACATCTTCATAGCTTGTCATTTTATTCAGCCTCCTTTTGTCTTAAAATAAGTCGGTCGTTATATTCTTTGTTAACATAGAGGTCAACAACAAAGTGATCAGGATAAAGTATTTCATCATCAAAGCTAAAGATGCTGCCACTGCCACCAAGTGTTATTATGTCACTGTCTTTATTGAACACACCGCCGGCAGTTACTTCTCCTGAGGTAGAGGAGGAAAAGAAGGTGCTGCCCTCGTCGAAAAATGGCTTAGAAAGCTTTTCAATGTCATCTGTACCGCTATAGCTTTCAGCCATAGAAATAGCAACGCTTTCAATTTTAGCCTTTTCTTCCTTTGTTCCTAAGTGGGTTATGTATGAATGTTGAAAAAATGAGCAATTTAAAAAGTCAGCATCAGGCCGTGGCACTCTTGTATAAAGCTTATTACTTGAGTTCGTACCAAGGGAGTAAGCGCTACTAATTTGGTCTGAGGTGTAGCTGTCAACAGTAAAATAGATTTGATAGTGAACATCTACAGCTATCTTATCGTTATTTCCTGTGTACTTCACAAATGGGAGAGCAGGTGTGTCCCAATTACGCACCGGAACGTCTGACTCAACAACATGGAACTTTTCAAGTGGCATTACAACCCAGCGGTCACCCTCTTTTGTGGCTCTAACTGTTTGCATGGCAATATAATATTTGTCATAATCTCTAATCACACCCTTAGGTGCTGTGGCATTGTTAAAAGCTAAAAGCCCCTCATAGGCATCTGTGCCGATTTTTTTCATGTTATACATATAATACGGCTCATCGTCATATACGTGAATGCTATCCCCTGACTCATAAACGCAGAAACTATCAAGGCTGCCTTCCTTCATTCTTTTGTAGATTTCCTCTTGCAAAGATTCCGGCGCACACATTATGCGGTAGCTGTCGTTACTTTTAATTACACTGTTTGCATAGGTGTCAAACGCACCGGCTAAGGTTGTGCATGGGGTACTTTTTGCCTTAGCATATAGGAAGTCGGGCTGGGATATATTAAATGTGTTAGTGGCTGTCGCTCTTGTTCCAAGGGCAAGCGACAAGGTTAAAATTATAAGCACACAGCCTGATACGAGGCCCATTCCTGTGGGGTACTTTTTAAAGCGTGCAATAGTTTCGATTCTCTCTCTTATGCTTTTGCCGCCGTTATTTATACAGCTCGTTGCAGGAGTACCGGTAAAACGCTCATTGACCATAGAAAGAAGAATATGACCGTACTCTCGTCTTTGCTCACCTTGAAGATTCTCTAACACATATTGGTCACAGCGGTTTTCCATATCCATAGTGGCTCTGGAAGCGCAATAAGCTATAAATGGATTGCACCAGTGAAGGCTTTTTAAAAGGCAGATTATGACACTGAAAAATGTGTCGTGATGCTTTAAATGAAGCAGCTCATGTAAAATCACCTTGCTGTCAGTTTCTTTTTCCTCAGGCAAAGCTAAAACAGGGCGAAAAACACCACAGACAAAGGCACTGGGCAGACCCTTGACCTCAACGACCTTGCAGGGCTTAATATCTAATTGAAAAGCTATATATTTTACCCTTTCCACTGTGTCGATTTTAGCCGGTTTTCCCTTTGAGAGGATAAAACGCAGCCTAATATATGATATGAAGTATTTTAAGATAAACAGGGCAATGCCAAAAGCATATATGACAAATATCCACTGTGCAGGATTATGCGGAAGGCTTTTTATTATTGGCAAGGGGAATAAAACTCTTGTAGTGGAATAATCACCCACAAGGGTTTTAAGCATTTCCACTAAAATCTGCCACTGTATAATAGTATATCTTCCCTTGATTCCCGCAGGCAAAAGTATCATTAGACCTAAAACACCCCAAGAGGCGAAATGCCATTTAGGTGGTAGCTTATCCTTTAATAGAGCCTTGATAATTAAAAGCAAAACTCCAACACCGGAAGCTGTTAGCGTTTGCAATAAAAATCCCCATATGTCAAACATATATCACACCTCCATATCGTTTAAAATCTTTTTCAGCTTTTCAATCTCCTCAGATGAGATAGGCTCTTCCTTTAAAAAGGCGGCAATTAGCTCACCTGCTGAGCCACCGTAGACCTTTTTAATAAAGCTTTGCCTTTCCTTTTGTTGACAGCTCTCTTTGTCTATTAGAGCA
Organism: uncultured Faecalibacterium sp.; assembly: GCA_964458915.1. Lineage (GTDB taxonomy): Bacteria > Bacillota > Clostridia > Oscillospirales > Acutalibacteraceae > UBA6857. Next base: position 780 of record CAYWKY010000028.1, on the reverse strand, counting down.
TGATATATATGAGGTGTGACCTCTTTATCAATGCTCACAAGACCTTTAGCTTGCATACGGGTCAGATAAGTCAGCACAGTGTTTCTGTTCCATTTAGTTTCAGGAAAAAGAATATCCACAATTACTCCAAGCTCTGCACCCTGAGTTTGCCACAAAGCGTTTAGCACAGTCCATTCACGGTCTGAAAGTTTCATTTTTAATACCTCCTACAAGTGTAGTATCTACTTATATACTACACTTGTAGTACCGATTTGTCAATAGATAAATCAAAAAAACTGCTCAAAGCGGGATTTTCCACACTCAGAGCAGTTATTATAATAATTTAATTTGTCTGTTAGTTCAGCTTTTCTCTTAAAGCTTTGATTTCAGCTAAAACACATTCAGGTGACGGTCCACCCTTAACTGTTCTTTTGCTAACACATTCGTCAAGGTCAATTGCCTTATAAACGTCCTCGTCGAAAAGGTCACAAACAGCCTTATATTCCTCTATAGGCAAGTTCTCAAGAGTTAAGCCCTTATCAATGCAGGTTGCAACAAGCATACCTGTTGCCTTATAGGCATCTCTAAAGGGAAGTCCCTTATAAACAAGATAATCGGCGCAGTCTGTTGCGTTAATAAAGCCTTTAGCCGCCGCATTTCTCATATTATCACGCAAAACAGTGGCAGTGTCTAACATAGGAGCAAAGGTGTCAAGGCACATAATAACTGTGTCGAGAGCATCGAAAACAGCCTCCTTATCCTCTTGCATATCCTTGTTATATGCCAAAGGAATACCCTTCA
>CAYWKY010000027.1:0-13823 GCA_964458915.1 uncultured Faecalibacterium sp. | reverse complement strand
TTGTTGGGTCCTCCATACAGTTGAGACAGCGAAGAAATGTGCTTTTACCTGAGCCGGACGGGCCGATAACAACAACCTTTTCACCTTTTTTAATTGTGGTGGTGATACCTTTAAGAACTTCGTTATCACCAAAAGATTTTTTTAGATCAACGACCTCTATCACTCTTACGCAGCCTCCTTTCCATAACCTTAATAAGCAGAGTAATAAGACAAACTATAATGATATATATTATAGCCATCGCCAGATAAGGAACCATATATTCATATGTACCTGAGCCTATGCTCTGGAAGGCTAAATACAAGTCCTTTGCGCCAACGAAAGAAACAACAGAGGTCTCTTTAACAAGGGCGATAAACTCGTTACCCATTGTTGGAAGAATGTTTTTAATTGCCTGAGGGATAACAATTTTAATCATTGTTGTACCGTAGCTGAGACCTACACTTCTGCCGCCCTCCATTTGACCGGGGTCAACGCTGAGGATACCGCCACGCATGATTTCCGATATGTAAGCGCCACTGTTAAGACCGAAAACTGTAATGGCAACCACCACGGAAGACATCTTAATTCCGAAAAGCGGCAGCATAACATAGTAGAAAACAAGAAGCTGCACCACCATGGGAGTACCTCTGAAAAGGCCCACATAAAAGCCGCATATCTTATCAAGGATTCTGACTATTCTTTTGTATTTCGGCATAACTCTCACTGTAGCAATAAGAGTACCGATAACAACACCTATTAAAAGGCCGGCAATGGCTATGAGCATTGTGTTTTGAAGACCTTCAATAACCTCTTTATAGCCACCCTTATTTATAAGTATATCGAGAAATTTCTCGACTTTAAATGCAAATGAATTCATATTAGTTTTTCCTTTTTTAACTAAGAGTGCCTTACCTCTTTTGAAGTAAGGCACAGGATTTTAGGTTTTTAATCAGCCCATAGCATTAAAGTTTTTAACTATGTATGCTGCGGGGTCAGCGTCGATCATAACATAATCGATGTTGTCGTTGATAAGGTCTTGAACAGCTAAAGCGCCGTTATCGTAGCCCTTGCCTATAACATTGAGTCCGTCAAATCCCCATTCAGCGTCGCCTGTTACATAGTAGTAAGCGGTTGTGCCGTTTTGATAGCCAACCTTCTTTGTGCCGTCGCCTGAGTTAATGATAGCGTCAACATCTGCCGGCTCCTTGCACTCGTCAAAGGTTGTGTCATCAGCTTTAACGATAAGCTTCTGGTATGCTTTATAGTATGAATCTGAGAAATTAACAGCTTCTTTTCTCTTTTCGTTAACAGTTAAACCTGCCATAGCGATGTCACACTTATGCTCACCAACTGAAAGGCAAACTGATTCAAACTTCATGTTGTTGATAACAAGCTCTTTGCCGAGTTCCTCAGCTAACAAAGCAGCGATTTCCATGTCGATGCCGTAGTATGAGTCGCCTTCCATATATTCAAAGGGAGCGAATGAAGCATTTGTTGCCACAACAAGCTGATCCTTTGAGGAATCAAGTGTAGCTGACTTAACAGGTGTGGGAGTACCGTCACCGAAATATTTGTTGCAAATCTCGTCGAAAGTACCGTCTTTTGTAATTTTCTCGATAAATGTGTTAACATCCTCAAGAAGCTCAGGCTGATTTTTATCAACGCCGAAAGCGTATTCTTCTTCAGTGAGAGAGATGTCAATGATTTTAACTTTTTCTGTGGATTCTGTGTTTCCGCCACAAGCTGCAAGAGCGAAAAGCATAATAGCAGCCAAAGCGATTGCTAAGAATTTTTTCATTGTTTTTTACCTCCTAAATTTTACATACATTTTACTTGCGTGGTTATTTTAGCACCATAATCATTTAAAGTCAACCCTATTTGAATTTTTTTGCAAGCTGTCAGGGGGAAATGTGAATATTTATTAGTTAAAGCAAAGGTTTTCTCCGGTGTCGCTGTCGAAAAAATGCATTTTGTCCTCCTGTATATAAAAGTCAATCTCTTCACCCGGTTCTTTAGAGCTTGTGTGGGGTACTTTTGCGGTGAGAAGTGTATTTTTATATTCAATATATACATAAGCTTCGCTGCCTAAGTTTTCCTGAACCTTGAGAGTACCCTTGAGAACATTGCCGTTGCCTGCAAGAGATATACATTCCGGGCGAATACCTATTTTAATATTGCAGCCCTTTTTTGAGCGAAGCTCAGGACTGTCTTTAACAATTGGCAGACGCTCTTCGCCGAGTAAAACCGCCGACAAAGCTTCATCGCCCTGTATGGTGGCATCTAAAAAATTCATGCCGGGAGAGCCTATAAAAGACGCAACAAAGGTGTTCTTAGGGTTGTTATAGAGATTTTCGGGTGTGTCAAATTGCTGAATGATACCGCCGTCCATAACTACGATTTTGTCCCCCATAGTCATAGCCTCTGTTTGGTCGTGGGTTACATATATAAATGTGGTGCCAAGTCGTCGGTGCAAAAGGGAAATCTCTGTTCTCATTTGGGTGCGAAGCTTTGCATCTAAGTTTGAAAGCGGCTCATCAAAAAGAAAGACGGCAGGGTCACGGACAATTGCTCTGCCAAGGGCAACTCTTTGTCTTTGACCGCCTGAGAGTGCCTTAGGCTTTCTGTCTAAAAGATGCTCTATGTGAAGAATTTTCGCCGCTTCTCGCACTCGCCTGTCTATTTCTTTTTTTGCTACCTTGCGTCTTTCTAAGGCGAAAGCGATATTTTTATATACAGTTTTATCCGGATAAAGGGCATAAGACTGAAAAACCATGGCAATGTCCCTATCTTTAGGCTGAATGTTATTGACGAGTCTGTCGCCTATATATATTTCGCCCTCGCTCACTGTTTCAAGTCCGGCTATCATGCGAAGTGTAGTGCTTTTGCCACAGCCGGACGGACCCACAAGAACAACAAACTCCTTGTCGGGAATAGTCAGCGAAAAGCCGTCAACAGCTTTATATCCGTCCTCGAAAATCTTTGACACAGCCTTCAATGTAATGGAAGACATATTAAAACCTCCTAAAGAGCAATGCCCAAGCTCAGGCATTGCTGTAATATATCCTGCTTTTGCCCGGCACTTTCTCAGCCCTTAACAGCGCCGGCAACAACACCTTTGATAATGTGCTTTTGGCAAAGCAGATAAAAAACAACAACAGGAATAATGGAAAGCACAAGCATGGCCATCATTGCTCCCATATCAATTGAGCCGTAACCGCCTCTGAGATATTGAATGGCAATGGGAATGGTTTTGTAGTCGCTGCCTATTACAAGGTAGGGCAGGAGATAGTCGTTCCAAATCCACATAGTGTTAATAATTGCCACGGTTATAGTTGTGGGCTTCATCAAAGGGAAAACAACAAGAAAAAATGTCCTTATAGGACCACAGCCGTCTATCATTGCCGCCTCTTCAATTTCAATTGGGATGCCTTTGACAAAACCGCTGAACATGAATACGCTAAGCCCTGCGCCAAAGCCGAGATAAATAACAACTAAGCCTAAAGGGTTATCAAGCCTTAAAACATTGGCGGTTTTAACCATAGTGAACATAACCATTTGAAAGGGTACGACCATAGAAAAAACGAAGGCATAATAAGTCAGCTTAGTGAATTTATTTTTTACTCTTGTGATGTACCAGGCAGTCATAGATGTAAACAGAACGATTGCAGCCACAGACAAAACAGTAATAAACAAGGAAGTGACAAAGGCTGAGAAAAAGCCTGTTTTTGAAAGCCCATCAATATAGTTTGAAAGCCCGGCGAAGGTTTCGCTGTTAGGGAGCTTAAATGGCTCGGAGCTGATATATAGCTTGCTTTTAAAGGAGTTTATCAGCACTATGAAAACCGGGAAAAGGAACACAGCGCAAACTAAAAGCATTATTAAGAAAATGAGACTGTTGCCACGCTTTTTCAAGCTTCAACCTCCCTTTCTCTTGTGAATTTCAGCTGAATGAGTGACAAAAAGGCAAGAAGCAAAAAGAATATAACGGCCTTTGCCTGACCTATGCCTTGAGAGCCTACAGTGCCATAAAAGGTTTTATAAATATCTAAGGCTAACATTGCGCTTTGCCTAGACGGTGCGCCGTCTGTTAGGGCTAAGTTAGCGTCGAAAAGCTTAAAAGAGTTTGTTATAGTCAAAAACAGGCATATGGTTATCGATGGCATAACCATTGGGATTATCACATGGCGCAAAATTTCAAAGGAGCCTGCACCGTCAACCTTTGCCGCATCAATCAGGTCTGTTGGAATATTGCCGATGCCCGCAATATAAATTATCATCATGTAGCCTATCATTTGCCAGTTCATCAGTATCACAAGACCCCAAAAGCCGTATTTGGCATCGTAGGTAATAGTCACACCGAATTTTTCGAGAACGCCGTTTATTATAAGCTGCCAAATATAGCCTAAAACAATTCCTCCGATTAGATTGGGCATAAAAAAGACAGTTCGGAAAAAGTTTTTCAGCCTTATATCTCTTGTTAAAAGCATTGCCAAAGTGAAAGCTATTAAATTTACGGATATTACGCTGACAAAGGTGAATTTCACAGTGAACCAAAGAGCGTTTAAAAACGCCTTGCTTGTGAAAGCCTCTATATAATTTGACAGCCCCACAAATTCAGCGTCGCTTATGGTTGTAAAGCGGGTGAAGGATAAATATATGCCCATAACAAAGGGGAAAAGGAAGGCTATAACAAAGGCGGCAGTTGTCGGCAGGGCGAATATAGGATAGTATCTTTTTAAGTTGTTTCTCATAATATATTCGCCCTTTCAGTTTTTATTTTGCTTTAGCATCCTGCCAAGCTTCTTTTATAGCTTTTTCTGTTTGCTCCCAAGGCTTTGTTCCTTGTGCGTACTCTAAAAGTGCGCTGCCTACATTATCTTTAAAGGTTGTGCCGGGGAAGGACACGAAAGCCCAAGGTACAGAGGTGGTATCGTCTTTGTTTGCCCAGTATAGAACCTCGTTTGCAAGAGGGTCGGAAACAGTGGCATCTGTCATTGTTTCAAAGGGTGTTACAAAGCCTAATTCTTCGCTGACATATTGCTTGCCCTTCTCTGAGGTGAAAAGCCAATAAAGGAAATCTGCCGATGCCTTTTGCTTTTGTTCAGAAACCTTAGAGTTTATTGAAAGATAATTTTCCGTACCGATGCAAAGGCCTTGATTTTCTTCGCCGTCAATGCCCATATAAATAGGCAGCATTTTAATTTTTTCGCTTTTAACCTTGTTGCCGTCCACCTGACTTATATCCGCATATGCCCATGAGCCGTTTTGAATCATTGCCGCCTTGCCTAAAGCGAACTCAGCCATAGAGTCGTTGACGCTTTTTGAGCCGATTAGCTTTTTATCAGTGGTGGAGTTGTTAAGGTATAAGTCAAAGACATTTTTAAATTTATCGCTGTGCTTAAAGCTGAAGCTATCGCTGTCAAGACCTGCAAGGGTACTGCTGTCATAGCCGTCAACTTCGCCCATTTCATAGTGAAATGGTATATTCAAAAGGTGAGTGTTCCAACGCCACTGGTTGCCCGGCGCAAAGGATGTGCTTGCAAAAACGCCATCAATGCCAAGAGCCTCTTTGTTTTTTTGCATATCCTCGCAAAGAGCTTTTAATTTGTCGAAGGAGTTGATTTCCTCCATGCTTTTATAGTCAGTTGCCTTTGTTTCAAGGGCAAAATATTTGTCGGTTATTTCCTCGTTATATATAATTCCGTAGCCCTCAATAACATAGGGAATACCCCAAACACCGCCATTTGAAGATATAGCCATAGTCTTGTCACTTAAAATAGAATATAGCTTTGTTTCTTTTAAGTCGGCACAGTAGTTTTTCCAGCTCTCGTACCCGACAGGGCCGTTGATTTGGAAAATTGTCGGCGGATTGCTTTTGGCGATTTCCGAGGTTAAGGTTTGCTCATAGGTGTCGCTGGCGGCTGTAACCACCTTAACGGTAACGCCGGTTTCTTTTTCATAATCCTCGGCTATTGCCTTATAGATTTCGCCAACCTCAGGCTTAAAGTTTAAAAAATAGATTTCTGTTTTTGCCGTTTGGGTACCGTCAGACGAGGAGGTGGCATTTTCGTTGGTGGCATCATAGTTGCCGTCATTATCTCCACAAGCGGAAAGGGAAAAAATAAGACTTAGTGCAATTAAAATGCAAAATAGTTTTTTCATTGGGTTTGCTCCTTTGCTCTTTTATATGTTTTGGTGTAGTGTAAAATTTTTTCTGTCAAATTATTGCTCAGTGCGTTCTCATTTATTCGCCAGCACCAGTTGTTTTCTAAAGTACCGGGTGTGTTTATTCTTGCTTCGGCACCAAGATGAAGCCAATCCTGAAGCGGTATTATGGAAAGGTCACTGACACTTGCCATAACTGCACGAATACAGCTTTCGCACAGAGCATATCTGTTTGGTGCGCCAAGATAGTTCATAGCGTTTATGATTTCGCTTTCCTTTGCCCTTTGCAGCCACTGCATTACAGTAGGATTGTCGTGAGTGCCGGTATAGGCGACACAGGCCTTTGTGTAATTGTGAGGCAAATATTCGCTGTCACTGCCGTCAAAGGCGAATTGCAAAATCTTCATTCCGGGAAAACCGCTTCGGGCAAAAAAGTCTTTAACCTCATGGTTTAAAAAGCCTAAGTCTTCGGCTATAACTTCTAAGTGTGGGAAGCTTTCCTTTATCATGTTGACAAATTTCATGCCCGCGCCCTTGTTCCAGTGGCCTTGTACCGCATTAAGGGAATCAGCTTTAACGCTGTAGTATTCATATATGCCTCGAAAATGGTCGATGCGTATAGTGTCGAAAATTTTTGAAGCTTGCTTTAAGCGCTCTTTCCACCAGCTAAAGCCGTCATTTTCCATAGCTTGCCAATTGTAAATCGGGTTGCCCCAAAGCTGACCCTTTGAATTAAATTCGTCAGGTGGGCAAGCGGCGACAACATTTTTAAGATAGAGATTTTTATTGAAATAGTAGTCACTGCTGTCCTTTGACGGATATATGGGCAAATCGCCTATGATGTGGACACCTTTAGCATTGGCATATTTTTTTAAGGCTAACCACTGGCTGAAAAACAAAAACTGAATTTTGCGGTGAAGCTTTTCTTCGCTTTTTTGTTGCACCGGAGAAAGCTCTTTGATTTTCCATTTTTCGTGGGAGCTCATATTGTTTAGCTCTTTAAGGGCAGAAAAGGTAGCATAATCATTTAGCCAAAAGCTGTTTTCTCTTTCAAATTTTAAAAGCTCTCTGTCGGTGTCGCTAATATTATTTGCCGCCTTTTTTAAAATTTTCAGCCGAGTTTTATATATTTCGCTGTAGTTTATCCTTCCGTTGTTTTCTGTCTTTAAACAGGCAGCATCCTCTTCTTTCAGTAGCGAGTCTCGTATCAAAAAATCGGGGCTTATAAAATATGGATTGCCGGCAAAAACGCAGGGACTTTGATATGGACTGTTGCCATAGGTGGTGGGATTTAGTGGGAGTATTTGCCAATATGCTTGACCACTGTTTTTTAAAAAATCAACAAAATTATAAGCTTCATGCCCCAAAGTACCTATACCATAGGGACCGCAAAGAGAAAATATGGGCAAAAGTATTCCGCTTCGACGCATTTTTTTCACCTGCCTTTATGGTTCTTTTTTATCTTTCCGCAAGGGTGAAATTTTATGCAGTGAATGAGAATATAAAAAAAGTCAGATAAGCCTTTAAGCCTATCTGACAGGAAAAATATGTTTATTTTTTAACCGGGTCAAGATGTCTGTCAACAAAATCGTTAACTGTTTCCCAATATTCGTCGAAGCACCAATATGCGGATACTGCATGACCTGCACCTTTTAAAACGTGCTTTTCTTTTTCGGCGGCGCAAGCGTTATAAACCGGGTCAAGGTTTTCGGGAAGCACAAAATCGTCCTGATCGCCGTGGAGGAAAAGGGTGGGAGTCTTTGATTTTTTTAGCTGTTTCACAGCGGAAGCTTCACCGAAGAAGAAGCCGTTCATAATTTTGCAAACCAGAGAAGCCTGAGGAATAACAAGCTTCGGGGGAAGATGATATTTTCTTATACATTGGTCGGTGAAAATTTCCTTAACTCCCATAAAGCCACAGTCTTCAATTGCCATAACAACATTTTCCGGCAGCTTTTCGCCTGTTGTCATCATTGTTGTTGCTGCGCCCATTGACACACCGTGAATGATAATTTTTGCTTTTGGGTTTTCTTTGGCAATGCTGTTTGCCCAGTCCACAACATCTAATCTGTCAAGCCAGCCCATGGTTACAAATTTGCTTTCGCTGTTGCCGTGACCTCTAAGGTCGGGGATAAGCACATTAAAGCCTCTTTTGTAGTGACCCATTGCGTAAGAAGAAACCTCACGCTTACAATTTGTCCAGCCGTGAAGAACAATAACCCAAACATTGGTGTTTTCCGGGTTGCGAAACTCAACGCCATGAAGGTTTTTGCCTTTGCGGTTTTTGATGGTGACTTCCTGTTTATAGGTGTTGTCGTACCATTTATAGCCGTTTTTAAGGTTAACATTGTCTGCGTTTCTTTCAAAAAGCGAATCTTTACATGGGATAGTTTCATCTTCGCGCTTTTTGTTGCCCAAAGCCACGAAAAAGAAAGCGAAGCCTAAAGCAAAATAAGCTAAAAGAAGAAAAGCTGCGAAGGCACCGAGGACTAATAATGCAATTTTTAATTGATATGTCATTATAAACACCCTTCCATATTATTTAGACTTCCATTATACATAATTTTATTGATAAATGCAAGAGCGCAAAGTTAAATGTAAGAGAAAAGATTCAAAAGCACTTTTATAAGGTGCTTTTGAAATAAAAACACAGTAACTTTAAAAAACATAATATAATTATCACATAAATTTCACTTTGAGCTGTTATTATATTTATGGTAAAACTTAACAAAAATAGGTGGTGGTTGTTTAAAATAATGGTATAGTGACGAAAAAACAGTAATCAAATTAAAAAGGAGATTTGTATGAAAAAGGTAAAAATAGTTAATAGTCTTGTATGTGTTGATGTTGGTATTTGTAATGAGTGTTCAAGTATCAGCTGCTTCAACTACATATGATAGTTTGATTGTGAGACGAGCAGATTTGCCAACTGTAACATATGATGGTAAAAAATGTTTTGGCGCTCAAGCAATGGGTGTTTCAAGAGGAAAGAACTGCTTGTATTCGATTAAAATTGATGGTGACGATAGTATAGCTACGATGTATTATTTTCCTGATATTTCCAAATGGAATGACAAAGTTCATTTTATAGTTTATGGCATTGGTCATGCAAATGGAATGACGGTTGACACAAATTATATATACATATATACGGGTGAAGCTTTTGTAAGAATTAACCGTTCTTATATCAGTGCATTAGCTGACGGTTCAGTAATTGATGTTAAAACTAATTCAAATTGTAAAATTCTTGTACCTAAAAAGGTTAATCCTGATGAGAAGGCAAGAGAAACTACACCGTATGTTAATTATTTAAGCACAATATATGCTGTGAGTCGTGATACAACAACTAACAATTTTATAGTGTATACAAAAATTAAAAACATAGCCGATAGCGAATACAATGGTTTTAGAAGAGCTAGTATTAAAGATGGTGAGTTTGTAATTTCAACTGAAAACGATGATATATTCTTAGTTAAAAACAATTTAGCTTATAGCCAAGCTACTAGACAGGATATTTGCTATGTTTCAGGCTCTGGATTGTTCATAGGTAAGTGGTATGGAGCTAGTGCTGATTCAACACTGCAAAATCTTACGAAGAATGTTATACTTTGGGCGGATATAGACAATGGTGCATATACTTATTATGAAAGATATAAATGTTATACTCCTGATAAGATAAGAGTAGATATGACTAATTATGTCGATAGTGAAACCGGAGTTAAAATGTATGAAAAATTTGAAATAGAATCAATAGGTATTACTGCCAAGAAAAATCTTGTGGCTAGTTTTAATGTCATTTACACAGATGCATACAAGAGTGCTAAAGGTTTAGCTGATAAAGAAGATGACGGTATCTACAAAATTACTAAAACCGATGGTTCGACTTTTGTTTTAAATTGATTTAATTTAATGTTGTTCAAACTATTTTTAGAAAGGATGAAATTCATGAAAAAACTATTAGCTGTTATGTCTGCTTTGACTTTGGTTTTCACTCTTGCTGTTTGTTTTAGCGTAAGCGCAGACAATGAAAAAGAAAGCAGAGTTGTTATAGATAATGTGGTTTATGAGCTGAAAACAACAAAATATTCAGGTAAAGACTATGGAGAACACTATGTGGTTAAGGTCTTTTTTGAAGATGAAAGCCTTGCTGAAACAACTGTAAAGATAAACATAGTTGATGAAATTAACGGCATAGAGGTTAAGGGTATAGATGCAAATAAATCTGACTATGATGATCGTTATATCCCTATATATAAACAGCAGTATTCAAGTGTTAAAGAAATAAATATGCCCAACACAATTAAATATATCGGTGATTATTCATTTATATATTTTCCGAGCGTTGAACAGCTTTACCTTTCTCAAGAGCTTGAATATATTGGTGTTGGCGCTTTTAGAAACATGGAAGCTTTGAAAAGCATGATATTACCTGAAAATTGCTCTGTGTTGAAAGAACAAACCTTTTATAACTGTAAAAGCCTTGAAAAGGTTGTCGGAGAAATTGAATATATTGGTAATTACGCCTTTATGAATTGTGAAAAATTAACTTCTATCAATGTTTCTTCTAATTGTACATATATCGGTGAGTGTGCGCTTTATAATGTCGGCATTAAAAAACTTGTTCTGCCATCTACATTTAAAAGTATAGAAAGACCTGTTGGACAATGCGCAGCTCTTGAAAAGCTCGTTTTTGAGGATAAAGATAATGGAGTGGGCGAATATGTAGATTGTGGAACTATGGAAAATTTAGCAAGCCTAAAAGCTTTATACATAAAAACAATCCCCACAAAGGGCATCTCATTTTGTAGCGATTTTTTAGATTCGCCAAATCTTAAAAACATATATTTTGCCGACTCAGAGGAAAAATGGGATGAACTTGTTCCGGAATATATGAGACTGGAAATAGAAAAAAGAAATATTACAGTTACATTTTATTATAGACATAGCCACAGCTACACAAAGACAAGCACAGCCACCTGCGTAAAAGCGGCAAGGTGACATATAAATGTCAGTGTGGTGACAGTTACTCCTACACAGTTGCTAAAAACACAGAAGGTCACAAATATGGCGCATGGAAAGTTGTAACTAAGTCCACTTACACAGTTCAAGGCTATAAAAAGAGAACTTGTTCGCTTTGCGGTAATACTCAGAAGAAAAACTTGCCTCAGCCTGTGCTTGGTACGGTATCCTCGTCTATAACATCAAATAAAACCGCAACAACAATTAAATTCACATGGAATGCTGTTAATGATGCAACAGGCTACAGAGTTTATATGAAAATAGACGGAAAATACACAAAGATAGCCTCTATCAAGGGTAAAACCACATATACCGTTAAAAATCTCGACAAAGGAACAAAATATTATTTCGCTGTCAGACCTTATTATAAGGATTCAAGCGGCAATGTAGTCTTTGGCTCATACACAAAGTTTTCGATTACAACGGCAAAATCATAAACCAAAAATAAAGGGGCGGGCAATGAACCGCCTTTTTTTTGCTATTTTCTCGCGTACCAAGAAAACACACCCAAACAAATTGTTAAAATATCTTTACTTTTTTGGTTTAGTGTGTTAAAATGACTAATAAATATGGCCATTTAAAGGAGAAAAATTATCATGGCACAGAGAAATAAAACGTTAGAGAACATCGACTATCTTTATAAGACTCTGCTTAAAATCGAAACATATGAGGAATGTGAGGCTTTGCTTGACGATTTATGCACAAAAACCGAGCTTGCTTCTATTGCTCAAAGACTTGTTGTGGCTAAAATGCTCTCTGAAAAAAGAGTATATAGCGACATTGTTGCCGAAACAGGTGCAAGTACGGCTACAATAAGCCGTGTTAATCGTTCTCTCGCCTTCGGCAAAGGCGGATATGAAAAAATCTTCGCTAAAGAAGACTGAGAGGTAACGGCTATGGCATCTTACGGCGATTTCGCTTATTATTACGACAGCCTTACCGAAAATGTTGACTATGAAAAGAGATGCGAATACATAAGCAGTCTCCTTGCCGAAAACGGAGTCGGTAAGGGGATTTTGCTTGATTTAGCTTGCGGTACCGGTACAGTATCAATTATAATGTCACAGCTCGGCTACGATGTTATAGGTGTTGATTCTTCTGAGGATATGCTGTCTGTAGCTCAGGAAAAGAAAATGGAAAGCGAGGAGGATATTATCTTCCTTTGTCAAAAAATGCAGGAGCTTGACCTTTTCGGTACTATAAACGCTGCAATTTCAACCTTAGACAGCATTAATCATGTGACCCAAAAAGAAACAGTTAAAGAAATTTTTCGCAGAGTTTCTCTTTTTATGGAGGATAAGGGCATATTTATTTTTGACGTTAACACCCCATATAAGCATAAAGAAGTTTTAGGTGACAACACTTTTGTTTATGACACAGATGAGGTTTACTGTGTGTGGCAAAACACTACAGATGAAAGCTTGTTGACAAAGGTAAATCTTGATATATTTGAAAAAGATGAAGATGATGAGGAAACCTATTACAGATATTGCGAGGAGTTTTTTGAAAGAGCCTATGAGCTTCAGGATATAAAAAAGTGGCTCGAAGAATGTAAATTTGAGGTCATAGGTATTTATGAAGAAATGACTAAAAATGAAGTTAAGGCCGACACACAAAGAGCTGTGTTTGTGGCTAAGAAACATGGTACACAATAATTATAGTATAGAAGGGAAAGATATATATGGGAAAATCAGTCAGATGTATTTCTAAAGACGGTACACTCACAATTATGGCTGTTGACTCAACAGATATTGTAAATAAAGCTCAGGAAATTCATGGTACTTCGGCAGTTTGCTCTGCGGCTTTAGGTAGACTCCTTACCGGGGCATCGCTTATGGGCTGCGCATTAAAGGGTAAGGACGACTCTGTAACACTTCGACTTAACGGTGGTGGCCCTGCAGGTACAGTGCTGGCAGTGTCAGATTCACTTGGCAATGTCAGAGGCTATGTACAGCAGCCTATTGTAGAAATTCCCCTTAATATAAAAGGAAAGCTTGATGTTGCCGGTGCAGTTGGTAAGGACGGCTTTTTAACTGTAATTAAAGACCTTGGCATGAAAGAGCCTTATGTGGGCAGAACACCTATTATCAGCGGTGAAATAGCTGAGGATATAACTGCCTACTATTCAATCAGTCAACAAACTCCGTCTGTTTGCGCCTTGGGGGTACTGGTAAGCCCTGATTTGTCAATAAAGGCTGCCGGTGGATTTATAATTCAGCTTCTTCCCACAGCAATGGACGACACTATTGATTTGGTTGAAAAAAGCATAGAGGGTCTTGAGCCGATTTCTTCTCTTATTGATAAGGGTATGACACCTGAGGAGATTTGCCGCCACGCACTTAAATATTTTGAGCTTGATGTTTTAGACAGCAGCGAACCACAGTATAAGTGCTATTGCTCAAAGGAAAGAGTTGAAGCTGCGCTTATTAGCACAGGTAAAGATGAGCTTCTTCAAATGGCAGATGAGGGCGACACAGAGGTTTGCTGCCAATTCTGCGACAAGAAGTATGTTTTCACTCCGTCAGAAGTCAGAAAGCTGGCTAAAAATCAAGCTGAATAAAAAGTTTGAAAAAAATCAAAAAAAGTTTCAAAAAAGTGTTGACAAAAACATTTTTTTGTTGTATAGTATACGAGTCGCTGTGAGAGAGATGCTCACAGT
>CAYWKY010000026.1:0-13825 GCA_964458915.1 uncultured Faecalibacterium sp. | reverse complement strand
CTTATGAAAATGTGAGGCGAATAAAATGAGCAATTTTGATATAGTAAAAGAAAAGGACGACAGCTATGTTGCCCACACTTATGGCAGATTCCCTGTTGCAATAAAGCAGGGCAAGGGTGCAATTTGCGAAGACTTTGACGGCAAGGAATATGTTGATTTTTCAAGCGGTATAGGCGTTAACTCTCTCGGCTTTTGCAATGAAGGCTGGGTGAGTGCAGTTACAAAACAGCTTACCACTTTACAGCATATTTCAAACCTTTATTACACTGAGCCTTGCACCAATGCAGCAAAGCTTCTTTGCGAAAAGACAGGCATGAAAAAGGTCTTCTTCTCAAACAGCGGTGCCGAAAGCAATGAGGGTGCTATTAAATGTGCGAGAAAATATTCTTATGATAAATATGGCGAGGGAAGAAATAAGATTATAACTCTTGTTAATTCTTTTCATGGCCGAACAGTTACAACTCTTGCGGCAACCGGTCAAGACGTTTTTCACAAGAACTTCTTTCCTTTCACCGATGGCTTTGATTTTTCACCCGCTAACGATATTGATGCTTTGAAAGAAAAGCTTGACAATAGCGTTTGCGCTGTTATGATGGAGCTTATTCAAGGCGAAGGTGGTGTTATGCCTCTTGATAAAGCTTTCGTTAAAGAGGTTGAGGCACTTTGCAAGGAAAAGGATATTCTTCTTATCATTGACGAGGTACAAACAGGTGTTGGCAGAACAGGTAAGCTTTTCTGTTTCCAAAACTATGATATTTCACCTGATATTGTTACTACGGCAAAGGGTATTGGTGGCGGTCTGCCTTTAGGCTGCGTTATGTTCTCAGATAAAACACAAACTGTTCTTTGTCCGGGCGACCACGCAACTACCTTTGGTGGAAATCCTGTTGCGACAGCCGGTGCTGAGTACATTCTCAAAACAATGGACGAAGCGTTTTTAAATGAGGTTTCAGCAAAAGGGGAGTATATGAAAGAAAAAATTCTTTCCATGCCCCATGTTGAGGGTGTTGACGGCTTAGGTCTTATGATGGGTATTCGTCTTAGCGACGGTATCAAAAGCGCTGATATAGTCAAAAAAGGCATAGAATACGGCGCACTTTTTCTCACAGCAAAGGCTAAGGTTAGACTTTTGCCTCCTCTTAACATTACATATGAGGAAATCGACAAAGGTCTTCAGGCGCTTCAAAAGGCTTTACAGGATGCATAATTAATAACAAAAAGGGTTCTTCGGCTTGTTAAGTCAAAGAACCCTTTAAAGTTTAAGTGTCTTGCTGATTATGACTGAAAGTAATAAGTGGTGCAGAAGCTATTTTCTACACCACTTATCATCTTTTACTTATTGCTGTTTATAAACTCAATTATCTCATCCTTTGATTGCAGACCGACAAGTCTGCTTTTTTCTTCGCCACCAACGAAAAGAATAAGACAAGGAATAGTCATAACTCCCATAAGCATTGCATAATCTGCAGCTTCGTCGCAGTTAAGCTTGCAAATTTTAACTTCGCCGTCAAGCTCATCAGCTAATTCCTCAATAACAGGGCCGAGCATCTGGCAAGGTCCGCACCAAGGAGCCCAGAAATCAACAAGAACGGGAACAGTTTTTTCTTCGTTTACTTCATTGTGAAAGTTTTCACTTGTAAGTTCAATATATGACATAGATTTACCTCCTGTTGTGTTTAACTATAAGCCATGATAACACATATTTTTGTCTTTTTCAAGGTCTTTCATTCAATAAAGTCCCAATATTTACACTGTAAATTTATCTTTTTACTTGATTTTTAAACACAAATAGTGTAAATTATAAGTATTGTGGAAAATTATGCAATCTTCCACAACATTTAGTATAACTTAAATCGTATTATATATAACTTTCTGAAAGGATTCGTATTAATAATGGCAAAGAAACCCGGATATTCAAATGAAGATATTGAAATGCTGGAAGGTGCCGATCGAGTAAGAAAAAGACCGGCGGTTATTTTCGGCTCAAATGGTATTTCAGGCTGTGAACACTCGGTTTTTGAAATTCTCTCAAACTCAATTGACGAAGCGAGAGAGGGTCACGGCGATAGAATTGTTGTTACTCGTTTTTCTGACGGCAGTGTTGAAGTGCAGGACTTCGGTCGTGGTATTCCCGTTGGCTACAATGAAAAATATGACAGATATAACTGGGAGCTTATCTTCTGTGAAATGTATGCAGGCGGTAAGTATAAAACCAATGCAGGCGGTAGCTATGAATACTCCTTAGGTCTTAACGGCCTTGGTCTTTGTGCAACTCAGTTTGCCAGCGAATATATGGATGCTGAGATTAAAACCGGCGGAGAAAAACATACTTTACATTTTGAAAAAGGTGTAAATATCGGTGGACTGCACAGTGAGCCTTACTCAAAAAGAGACACCGGCACAAGAATAAAATGGAAGCCCGACTTAGAGGTTTTCACTGATATTGACATTAGCCTTGAATATTATCAAAGCGTTATGAAGCGTCAGGCTATAGTCAACCCTAAGGTACGCTTTGAGCTTAAGAATCAAATTAAGGGCGGTTTTGAAACCTTCGAGTACTATTATGAAAACGGTATCAGCGATTATGTAAAGGAAATCGCAGGCGAGGACGCTCTGACTTCTGTTCA
Source organism: uncultured Faecalibacterium sp. (assembly GCA_964458915.1). Taxonomy (GTDB): domain Bacteria; phylum Bacillota; class Clostridia; order Oscillospirales; family Acutalibacteraceae; genus UBA6857. The sequence continues at coordinate 11,198 of CAYWKY010000026.1, read as the reverse complement.
GTACTGGCAGACTGAACGCAGCGGTAAAGACAGACCTGATTTGCCCGAATATAAGGTTAAGCTTAACATAGCTCTCACCTTCTCAAATAAAAATCAGCTTATTGAGTACTTCCACAACTCAAGCTTTCTTGAGTTTGGCGGTTCACCCGATAATGCCGTTAAAAGCGCAATGGTGTCACAAATAGACGCTTATTTAAAGCAAACTGGAAAGTACACAAAAAGCGACTCTAAAATTAAATTTCAGGATGTATCCGACTGTTTGATTCTCGTGTCTTCCTCATTCTCGACAGAAACCTCATATCTTAATCAGACTAAAAAAGCTATTACAAACAAATTTATTCAAGAGGCAATGACAGAGTTTATTCGTCATCAGCTTGAAATATATTTCATTGAAAATAAGCTTGAAGCGGATAAAATTGCCGATCAGGTGCTTATAAATATGCGAAGCCGTGTTAAGGCTGAAGCGGCGAGAGTTAATATCAAAAAGAACCTCACCTCCTCAAATGACATGGCTAACAGAGTGCAAAAATTTGTTGATTGCCGCAGTAAAGACGTTGACCGTCGAGAGCTTTTCATAGTGGAGGGTGACTCGGCTTTAGGCGCTTGTAAGCAGGCTCGTGACTCTGAATTTCAGGCTGTTATTCCGGTCAGAGGTAAGATACTCAACTGCCTCAAGTCCGAATATGAAAAAATATTCAAGAGCGAGATTATAACTGACCTTTTAAAGGTGCTTGGCTGTGGTGTTGAGGTTCACGCTAAGGGCATGAAAAATATGTCCACTTTCTCTATGGACAACCTTCGTTGGAGTAAAATTATTATTTGTACCGACGCCGATGTTGACGGCTATCAGATTCGTACACTTATTCTCACTATGATTTACCGTCTTGTGCCTACCCTTATTAAAGAGGGCAAGGTGTTTATTGCTGAGTCACCCCTTTATGAGATTACAAGCGGTAACGAAACATGGTTCGCCTACACAGAAAAAGAAAAGACCGATGCTCTCGAAGAAATCGGCAATAAAAAATATGTTATTCAGCGTTCAAAAGGTCTTGGTGAAAACGATGCTGATATGATGAACCTGACAACGATGAACCCGGCAACAAGACGACTTATTAAGGTTGATCCTGCTGAAGCTCAGGAAACTGCCGATAAATTTGACCTGCTTTTAGGCGATAACCTTGCAGGCAGAAAAGATTATATTGCCAATTTCGGACATCTCTATATTGATATGACAGACGTTAGTTAAGGAAGGAGGAAAAGTCTATGGCAAAAAAGAAAGTAACAAAAAAGAAAAACGAAGACGAAGATCTTCTTAAAAATACCCATATACTCAGTGCCGGTGAAATGATTGAGCAGAGAATCACTGACACTTTGGAAATTAACTATATGCCCTATGCTATGAGCGTTATCCTGTCCCGTGCTATTCCTGAAATTGACGGCTTTAAGCCCTCACATAGAAAGCTGCTTTATACCATGTATAAAATGGGACTTCTCACCGGTGGCAGAACTAAATCCGCTAATATTGTCGGTCAAACGATGCGACTTAACCCTCACGGTGATGCGGCTATATATGAAACAATGGTTCGTCTTTCCAGAGGTAACGAGGCTCTTTTGAATCCATTTGTTGATTCTAAAGGTAACTTCGGTAAGGCTTATTCAAGAGATATGCACTACGCTGCCGCAAGATATACAGAGGCGAAGCTGGAAAGCATATGCAATGAATTGTTCAGAGACATCGATAAAAACTCCGTTGATTTCGTTGACAACTATGACAGCACTATGAAAGAGCCGGCCTTGCTTCCGGTAACATTTCCGTCTATTCTGGCAAACACCAATTTAGGTATCGCCGTAGGTATGGCAAGCAGCATTTGTTCATTTAACCTTAAGGAATTATGTGAGACGACGATTGAGCTTATTAAGAACCAAGATCATGACTGTTTGACAACTATGCCTGCTCCCGATTTTATCGGTGGTGGTCAGATACTATATGATGTTGATGCTATGGCTGAGGTTTACCGCACAGGTAGAGGTAACATTAAGGTTAGAGCAAAATATAGCTACGATAAGGAATTTAACTGTATCGATATTAAGGAAATTCCGCCGACGACAACAGCTGAAGCTATTATTGACAAGATTATCGAGCGTGTTAAGGCCGGTACAATAAAAGAAATAACCGATATTCGAGATGAAACAGATAAGTTAGGTCTTAAGATAACTATTGATTTAAAGCGAAATATTGACCCTGATAAGCTGATGACAAAGCTTTATAAGCTAACTCCCTTAGAGGATTCATTCTCTTGTAACTTCAATGTTCTTATTGACGGTTACCCCAAGGTTTTAGGTGTTAAGGACCTTCTTATTGAGTGGATTCGCTTTAGAGGAAAGTGTGTATTCAGACGAGTTAGCTTTGAGCTTGAAAAAGCTCAGGCAAAGCTCCATTTATTAAAGGGTCTTGAAAAGATTCTCTTAGACATAGATAAAGCTATAAAAATCGTTCGTGAAACCGAAGAGGAAAACGAGGTAGTACCAAACCTTATGATTGGCTTTGGTATTGACGAAATTCAAGCTGAATATGTGGCTGAAATTAAGCTTCGCCATCTCAATAGAGAATATATTCTCAAAAGACTTAAGGATATAGAAAATCTTGAAGCTACTATTGCCGATATGCAGGATATTCTTAAATCCAAAACGAGAGTTAGAAAGATTATTATTAGTGAACTTCAAGAGGTCATTAAAAAGTACGGCAAGGAAAGAAAAAGCGAAATTGTTCAGCTCTCTGAGGCGGACACTGCTGAAATAGTTGAAGAAATTCCCGACTACGCAGTTAATCTTTTCTTTACAAAGGAAGGTTACTTTAAGAAAATTACTCCCTTGTCTCTTCGTATGGGTGGCGAACATAAGCTTAAGGAATCTGATGAAATAATTCAAACCTTTGAGACAACTAACAACAATGACTTGCTGTTCTTCACCGATAAATGTCAGGTTTATAAGGCTAAGGTAAATGATTTTACTGACTCAAAGGCGAGTGTACTCGGTGAGTATATCCCCTCAAAGCTTGAAATGGACGAGGGCGAAAATGCAATATTTATGGTTGTAACAAATGACTATCAGGGCTTTATGTTCTTCTTGTTTGAAAATGGAAAGGCCGCAAAGGTAAACTTAAGCTCATATGCTACAAAAACCAACCGGAAAAAGCTGATTAAAGCCTACAGTGATAAATCAACCCTTGCTGCAATGAAGTTCCTTAAAGAGGATTCACAGCTTGTTATTGAAACAACCGGTGGCAGATGTCTCTTGCTTGACACTGCTATGGTATCACCTAAAGCTATGAAGGACACTCAAGGTGTGGCTTGTATTACTTTAAAGAAGAGTCAAAAAATATCTGAGCTTAGATTCTATCAAGAGGGCGAATTTGCAAAGGCGTCACGTTATAAGGCGAAGAATCTCCCGTCAGCGGGTGCAGTTTTAAGTAACGAAGATGTCATAAAGAAAAACAACATAACCTTTGAAGGATTTATTTAATTATTAAAAACACAACTTCTTGACTATAAAAGGTCTTGAAGTTGTGTTTGCGTTTGCAAGTTAGTTTTGAGTACGAGTGTTGCATTGTAACAAAAAATTCATAAAGTCACAAACTCTAAGCTATATTATAGTGTATAATATAGCAATAGATAGACGAGAATCTTCAAATTATGTGCTTTACAGATTTGCAGATGAGAACAACCGCATTCGGCGGAAAATCGATATTAGAGAACCGGATAATCCGAAAAAGAAAGGACAGTTACCTTTTTAGGCAGCTGTCCTATTTATTTTGTCAATTACGCAGGACTTCTCCGCTGCAATCGACGAAAGCGGAAAAGCCACAAACGCAAATGTAATGGATTAATCTATTACAATAACCTTACCGCAATAATATTGTGGCATTTTTTATTTTAATTAATCAAGGAAAAATTAACCTTTTAATTTAGAAACCATCATTTTGGCTGCCTTATAAATATCGCCGCAACCAAGAGTTATAACAATATCGCCACTTTTAGCGTTTTGAAGAACATGGTCACAAACTTCCTCAAAAGTGTTAAACCAAACGCTGCCGGGTATTTTATCAGCCAAATCTTTTGTGTAAATTCCGTAAGTGTTAACTTCTCTTGAACCCATAATTTCAGTCATAACGCACTCGTCGGGAATTTTTAAAACTCTGACAAAATCGTCAAAGAGTATAGATGTTCTCGAATAAGTGAAAGGCTGAAAAACGGCCCAAACAGTATTGTACCCCATTTTCATAACGGCATTTAGTGTTGCTTCAAGCTCGCCCGGATGATGTGCGTAGTCGTCAGCGATAGTGATGCCCTTATATTCGCCTAAAACCTCAAAGCGTCTTCCTGCGCCTTTGAAAGCGCGAATACCCTGCTCACATTGCTCATAGCTACAACCCGCCTTTACAGCTGCAGCAAAAGCCGCAAGTGCGTTTAATATATTATGTTCACCGGGAATGCCCAAGACAAGATGTGCGATTTTTTCACCGCCACTGTTAACATCAAATTCAGGGAAAGAGCCTCTATTATAGGTTATGTTAGTGGGATAGTATGTGCAGCTTTCTTTTTTGCCAAAGCTGATTTTTTCTTTGTCCAGTTTTTCAACTGCCTTAAGTGTGTTTTCATCGTCACCGTTATAAATAACGGTCTTGCTTGTCATATCGCAGAACTTTCCAAAGGAAGCAATAATATTATCTAAGTTTTTGAAATATTCAAGGTGGTCCTCATCAACATTTAATAAAATTGTTGTGTCAGGGGAGAGCTTGTGGTAGTGATCCTTATATTCGCAAGCCTCACAAACAAAAATGTCGCTTTTGCCTGCTCTGCCGTGGCTTTCAATAAGTGGAAGTCTGCCACCGATGAGGCAGGTGGGGTCTTTGTCAGCTTGAATTAAAATTTGTGAGAGCATAGATGTTACAGTGGTTTTACCGTGAGTGCCGCAAACAGCAAAACAATCCGCATACATTCTTGTTATAGCGCCGAAGACCTCGGCTCTTTCAACGCAGGGTACACTGCCGTTTTGGGCAGCGACAAGCTCAGGATTATCTTTGAGAATAGCATCGGTATAAACAATAAGCTCAGCGCCTTTTAAGTTTTCGGGTTTCTGACCTAAAATGACATTCATTCCAAGCTCACGAAGCTTAGTTATATTATCGCCGTCATTGTTGTCAGAGCCGCTGATTTCATAACCCCAGCTGTGAAGTATCTCCGCAATTGGGCACATACCTGAGCCACCGATACCGATAAAATGTATTCGCTTAATTTCTTTCAAAAGCTTATCTATATTCATAGTGAAAAACTCCTTTAACTGTTCTGTCTAATATTATATTGCAAGAACAAAAAATAGTAAACACTTTCTTAAAAATTAACAGTATTTTTTTTACAGCATAAGATGTAGTATCAAGACTTTGGAGGCGAAAAATGAAAAGTGTTATAATAATCGGTGGCGATGAGCGACAAATTCGGCTAAAAAATTGTCTTGTTTCTCATGGAATCCAAACTGAACTACTAAATGGCAAAAACAATTCACAAAGCATTTCATCATATAATTATGTGGTTTTACCTATTCCCATGAGCAAGGACGGTGTAAATATTTATTCGTCCGACAAGGATTTCAACATGACTGTAAATGAGGTTATGGAAAAGCTGACAAAAGCTCAAATAGTCTTCGGCGGTTCAATGAATCAGGAATTTAAAACTAAGCTCAAGGAAAAGGATATTGAATATTACGACATTCTTAAGGATGAAAATTTTATTATTAGCAACGCACATTTAACAGCTCAGGGCTGTCTTCGGCTTTTACTTGAAAACACAGGTGAATATATCCCCGGAAGCAAAGCTTTGATAATAGGCTTCGGCAAAGTAGCATCAGCTTTATCCATGAGCTTGAAAGCAATGGGGTTAGATGTTTACATAGCCGCAAGAAGCGAAAATCAGCTTCAAAGTGCTAAATGCCTCGGCTATAAAACAGTGAAGCTCAGCAATATTGGAAGCTGTGTATATTACTTTGATTATATTTTCGGAACGGTACCTTCAAATGTTTTAACAAAAGAAACTATTAATCTATTCAGAGATGACTGTGTATATTTTGAATTAGCATCTGCGCCATTTACGGCAAAAAAAGATGATTTTATAAAATTAAATAAAAAATATGTTTTCGGTGGTTCATTGCCGGGAAGATATTTACCGTCGGCATCAGGCAGATTGCTTTGCGATTATATTATGCAGTTCATTTCCAGGCAAAAGGAGTGAAACCATATTGAAAAGTATAAGAGTCGGCTTCGCTCTGACAGGCTCTTTTTGCACCTTTGAGCGAGCTATTAAGCAAATAGAATATCTTATTTCAAAAGGCGTTAGAGTTTTACCAATTATGTCTTTTAATGCTTCGTATATTGACACACGTTTTGGCAAAGCAAGAGATTTCACAAAAAGAATTGAGGAATTAACCGGGAATAAAGTTATAAAAACAATTGAAGGCGCTGAGCCAATAGGTCCGCAAAATCTTATAGACATACTTATAATTCTTCCTTGTAGCGGAAACACTTTAGCGAAGCTTGCTAACGGAATATACGACACTCCCGTAACTCTTGCTGCAAAATCTCACCTTCGCAATCAAAAGCCGATTTTACTCGGTGTATCATCGAACGATTCTCTTTCTGCTTCAGCTAAAAATATAGGTGCACTGCTAAATTATAAGCACTACTATTTCATACCAATGAAGCAGGATGCGCCGGAAAAAAAGCCTTTTTCTATTGTATGTGATTTTGAAAAAACATATGATGCTATGATTTTAGCTTTAGACGAAAAACAAATTGAGCCGATTATTTTTTAATCAATAACAAAAAATCCTCCGAAAGTTTTAAACAATCGGAGGATTTAGTGCTTTTTAGAGATTCGAGAATATTTCTTTTATCTCACTTGATCTACCACAGGTCATTCTGCCTTCGGGGCAGTAGGAGAGTACATAGCAGCTCGGACCGTAAAGCGAGAAAAGCTGTGGCGAAATTTGACGAAGCTTTTTGAGAAAATCATTTGCGAAAAGCTGAATTTCCCACTGAGCTCTTGTGCAAGAACGCAGACGGAAGAAAAGAAGCATTTCTCTTGCGTTCATTGTTGTAACAATATCTAAAGTGTTACCGCTGAGTACACAGTAAATCAGTACACTGTCATCGTAGCCCTTTTCTTTAAACTCATTATAAAGAGATTTCATTGACTCGAAAGCATCAGTGTAAATCAATGAAAGCTCACTGTCGGCTTTTATGGTTTGTGGCAAAACATAATTATTTCTATCGGCTTTAATAAGGTTTGGAATACAGATGCCTTGGATTCTGTGTCTTGCAAAATGGGTGAGAGTTGAAAGTGATACACCATTGAATTTAACAGTACAGTTATAGCTTTCAAGGGCTCTTTGTCTTGAACAGGCAACAAGCTTCTTTAACACTGAGCTAAGATTTTCCTTATCCTTTAAGATGTCAGCTGCTCTTTCTTTAGAATATCCGGCTTCAATGAGAGCGCATAAAGCTACATTATATTCACCGTTAGGAGTTGCGGAAATAATCTCACAAAGCTCTTTGGTCGGCTTTTTATCTTCAAAATCAAAATCTGAGTCTATTTCATCGCTGTATTTTTGACCCTTAACTTCAAAATCTACGAACAGTCCCGGAGCGATTGTTTTACACTGCTCTAACAGGGTCAGGCCCAAATCATATATTTCTTTAACCTTTCTGCCTCTGCCGTAAATCATTGCGTTCAGCACATTTATAAGCTCTCTGCCACCAAGAGAACAATAAAAGTTTGAATAAAAGCAGTATGGCAGTACAAAACGCGCATCTTCTTTTGGTACGCCACGGCTCACCAAAGCTGAATAGGTGTCGAAAAGCTTATCCATAACGGTGGTGTACTTAATTTTATCTTCTTCGCTTTTAAACTCAGGCATAAAATAACCGCAGTCGGAAAAGTCTACATAGCGTCTTGATTTAACTGTAAAAGAGGCGAGTCTAAACTCAATCATAAACTGCTCAACAACAACGCTGACATTTTCAAAGGCAAGATTAAAAAATATATGCTCAATAGTTGATGTGTGACCTGATTTTGTTACCTTGCCAATAAGGTTGGTATTTTTATTTTCATCGTGGCTTTTTTCAAATATTTCAAGTGCAGTTCCGTTTTGAGTGGATATTCTGCCGGAAGCGGCACAAACATCCTGCCCAACATTGGAATAGCCTATTACGAAAACACCGTGTTTATTCATTACTAAATCTCCCCTGTGATAAATCTTCTCATTCTATTGTAATATAAATCACTACACTTTGTCAAATAAAACTTTAAAAAGAGGTGCTTTTACTTTAATTACTAAATTGTAAGAACTTTTTGGACGAAAAACATTGATAAATTTGTGTTTTGTGCTATAATTACAAAGAATATGATAATAGGGGTATTTTGGCAATGATCAAAAGAAACAGTGAAATGAAAGTTAATCTTAAAGAAAATATGCGTGGCGGCAATGGCACCGTTATAGTTACAGATGTACTCAACAGCGGTGAATATAAAGGTAAGAGCCGTCTTTTAGGTGTCATTACCCTTGAAAAAGGTTGTTCCATTGGCGCTCATATACACGAAAATGAAGAAGAGGTTTTCTATATAATTGAAGGTAGTGCCGTGTACAACGACAACGGCAAAATCGAGACCTTATATAAAGGTGACAGCTGTGTGTGTCTTTCAGGTCAAACACATTCTATAGCTAATGAGTCAGACGAAACTTTGAAGCTGTTTGCTGTTATTTTAACATATTGAGGTGTACCATGGGCAAGATGATAGTTATTGACGGCCTTGACGGAAGCGGAAAGTCAACTCAGGCTGAAATATTAAAAGACGACCTAAATGAAAAAGGCTATGGGACATATACTCTTGATTTACCTTTTTATAATGACCCGTCAAGTACTCTTGTAAAGATGTATCTCGGCGGTGAGCTTGGTGATGACCCGTCAGATGTTGGCGCTTATGCTGCGTCTACTTTTTATGCTGTTGACAGATACGCAAGTTATAAAAAGCATTGGCAGAAGGAATATGAAAGCGATAAGCTTATTGTCGCCAATCGATACACAACCTCAAACGCCTGCCATCAGATGACAAAATTGCCTAAGGAGCAGTGGGACGAATATCTCGATTGGCTTTTTGAGTTTGAATATAAAAAACTGGGTATACCTGAGCCTGACTGTGTAATTTTTCTTGATATGCCCGTTGATATTTCGCAAAAACTGCTGTTAAAACGCTATAAAGGTGACGAAAATAAAAAAGATGTTCATGAAAGAAATGTAAAGTATCTTATTGCTTGTCACGAAGCCGCAGAATATGCCTGTCAAAAGTTAGGTTGGCACAGAGTAATATGCGGTAAAAATGGTGAGCCGCTTAGTATTGATGAAATCTCAAGTGAGGTTTGCCGTATTGCGGAAAGGAAGCTTTTAGGGAATGATTGATTTACACAATGTGAGCTTAAAAGACAAAGAGTGGATCGACGCTATAATTAAAAATGTTCCGTTTTTTACCTGTGAATATCCTTTTGGTAACATTTTTTCATACTCGGCAAAAATGAAAATTCAAGTCGGTGAAGTTGCAAATTGTCTTATAACAAAGTGTATTCAGAACAATGTGAATATGTACTGTTGCCCGATAGGTGACGGCGATGTAGTTAAAGCGGTTGAGTTTATTTTAGCTGATGCCGAAAAGGATGGCAGAGAATTTAATATGTTCGGTATTTGCCCGGAATCTGCCGAATTAATTTCAAAGCATTTTGGCGATAGACTCAATATATATCTTGATAGAGACAGCTTCGATTATATCTATCTTAGCGAGGATTTAATTAATCTTAGCGGAAAAAAATATCAGCCGAAAAGAAACCATATATCGTTTTTTATGAGAAACAACAATTGGTCATATGAAAGATTGACCACTGAAAACATTTCGGAGTGTCTTGAAATGAGCAAAGCTTGGCTTGAAGGCTCTTTGGAAGAATATAAGGACGAGCTTACATCTGAGCTGAAAATCATAGAAAAGGTTTTTCAAAATTATGATGAACTCGGTTACGTTGGTGGAGTTTTAAGGTCTGACGGCAAGGTTATTGCGTACACTATGGGTGAGAAAATGACCGATGAAATGTTTTGTGTGCATATAGAGAAAGCTTTTTCCGATATTAGAGGAGCTTATCCAATGATAAATCAGCAGTTTGTTAAAAATGAGCTGTCAAATTATAAATATATTAATCGTGAAGATGACACAGGTGCTGACAACCTTAGAAAAGCTAAACTCAGCTATCATCCTGCAATTCTTGCGCAAAAGTATGGAGCGAAATTAAAAGATGCTCATTAATTCAGAAGAAAAATATGTCCCTATGCTCACCGAACTTTGGAACAAGGTTTTTGGTGACGATGAAGAATATATAAAACTGTTTTTCAAACAGGCTTTTTACGACAATGAATGTTTCGCTGTTATAGAAAATGAGAAGATAATCAGCGCTCTTTATTTGCTAAAGTCAAAAATCAGATGTTGCGGCAAAACCTATAATGGCAGATATTTATATGCGGCGGCAACTCTTAGTGAACATAGAGGTCAGGGTCATATGAGCCGACTTTTAAATGAAGCTAAGGCTTATGCTAAGGAAAAATCTCTTGATTTCATCGCTCTTGTGCCGGCAAGCGACAGCTTATATAGCTACTATGAAAGCTTCGGCTATAATGAAGCGATGTATAAGTATAAGTTAAAAAGCGAAAACAGAAATTTTAGATTTGATTGCTTAAATGAGATTACAGATCCCAAGGCTTTTCATAAAATAAGAAGCTCATCAAATGAGAATATGCTTTTTTATGATGAAATCATAGCAAAATACGCTTTCGAGTGCCTTAATTTTTCGGGTAAAAGAGTCTATAGCTTAAATAATGATAGTTTGTTTATACCCGGCGAGGAGCTGTTTTGTCCGTTAGAACAGGAAAAAGCTTGTTATGATTTTTTGCAAAATTACTCTGACGGCTTTGGCACGGTTTTTTCAAATAGAGCTTTTGACACAGGCGAAAAAATGCGAAACGGGATGATTTATCCCATTAATTTAGAGCTTATAAACAAAGAAGTGTATATGAATATTGCACTTGACTGAGAAAGGAAAAAGAATATGAT
>CAYWKY010000025.1:0-13835 GCA_964458915.1 uncultured Faecalibacterium sp. | reverse complement strand
TTAATTGGTGCGCTTGGATATTTCATGAATGAAAAAAGAAGAATAATATATTATAAAATTAACATAACCGCAAGAGTAACTAAGCTTTTGCGGTTATGTTTTTTATTGTACGCGCTACAGTGAAGCGGTGAAGGTGAGATTTTTGCCGCCGAAGAAGTGACACACCCCGACAGATGAGTGCCGGGGTGATGTGATATGGTTATTTAACCTTGACGCTTAAAACTGAGCTGTAATCGCTATAATAAGTCTTGCCGTTACGCTTATAATAGCGTCCTTTCTTTGTTATCTCTATTCTAAATACATTCTATCACCCTTATGTGTAATCTAAGTAAAATCTACTTGAATTTCCATTGGAGGAATAACAAAAAGTCAATATGATTTTTAGTAATTTTGACATATTATCGCCTATTTCCTTGGCGGGAAGCAAAAAAGAACACGGGAAGTTTACCCGCGTCCCTTTATGAGTGAAGCTTTATTTCATCTTCTTTTGATAGCTCTTGCAAAAATGGGGAATTGCAATAGCATCCGCACCTGTCTTTTCGTGTGTGACTTCGATTTTGTCAAGTCTGCACTTGTCGCAATCAACATGATATTCACACTCGTTTACTGTGCATTTTACGCCTTCGTTATGCATAAATTTCACCTCACTTTTTTATGACGAGTAAACTCATCATGTAATCATAGTTTTACTCAAAAAGTGAGGTGTTATTCTTAATTTTTTAATTTACAAATAAATTCATTTGAATTTCATCTGTAAAAAACTTTTGTTAAAATGTTGAGCAGTTGAGCAAACATATTAAGGAAGTTAGAGGCAATATCCTTAACTCCAAGCTTTTCGAGAACTCCGTTGATTTGCGACGGCAAAACATTGTCAATATTTCTCGGATAATCGGCATTGGTGAGCGGCTCTTTTTCGTTATAAGCAAACTCATCTCCGTTCATAATGGTGAAGTCAAAGGTTCTTTCGCACACAGGTGTAACCTTATTGTTAAGATACGCAACACTCAGCTCAACATTTTTAAGGCTGACCTTTGGAATGTCACCTCGAACTTTAATTGACTTGCTCTCCCCCGGCTTTAAAACAAAGGGCAGGAAGAAGAATCCGAAATCTGCGCCATATACGCTGACAGAGCTGACTGTTATAACTGAATCATAGGAAATATTTGTTATAATAAGCTCCTTGTCCTGAGATGAAATATATCCTTCGTTGCTGTTGTCAAACTCAGCGAAAACTACATGGGCAGGATTTGTAGTTGCGTGGAACTGAGGATATTCAGGCAATGACTGAACAGTGTATCTAACACCGTCGGTAAGCAAAAGCTTGCAAGCGAGAGAAAATGTGAAATCATCCTTATATGTCATGCCGTGGTGGAAGTTTTCAACATACCATGTTTGATATGGCAAATATCCCGTTGAAGCGTCCACTGTCATTGACGGTGAAACTTGATAAATTCCTGTGTCAACCTTTTGCTTATAGCCGTCTGAAAAACGCTGACCGTAAGGAGCAGCTACAGCTCCTGTTGCGCCCTCAATTGGAATAAGTGAGTCTGAGCTGACATTCATACCTGTTACAACTTGAACATCGTAGCCGGCAATAATATAAATATTTACACCGCTGTTTTGCGCTTTCTCAAAGCCTTTGGCGTAATAATACTCGCCATCGGGTGACATTATTTGATAATGAACAAAATCGCTTTGGGCTATTAAGCCTGCGTTTTTAACCGGGTCAAGATTTTTTGCTTTCATTTCTTCGTACTGCTCAAGTGGTACGAAATCCCACAAGCTACCCCAACAACCTAAAGTTTTCATACACACCGGCAAAAGCTCTTCAACAAGCTCGTCAATAAAATCTAAAGGATTGCCTCTGAACAAAAGGTCAAAATCCTCCTCAACTAAAAAGCCATGCTGAACAAATTGTATAAGCTGAGGGTCGTTAAAATTAACGTCGCCGTTAAAAGCATCATAGGCTATACCTGCGCCACCGAGCGCCGGCACTGTTAAAAGAGCATTGTTGACCTTGCCCTCATAGCCATAAAGAGTAAGATATGTACCTGCAACTTGACCGCCATGGGACAAGGAATAAATGTTGACCTTGTCGATTTTATCTTTTTCAGCTTTGTTTCTGTTGTGATAAGCAATAACATCGTCAATATAAGCTCTTAGTGATGTTGCAATCTCAACTGCGCCCATACGGAAATCGCAGGTGAATACATAAGCGTTTTCTTTGCCTATTTTAGCGCAGATGTCGCCCATAATTTCTTTTTCCGCCTGATAATCACCACCGGGATATTTTTCTGCAAGATTAGCATAATTAGTTTCCTCTGCTGTGTGAACATAATTATACACAGGTACTGACGGTGTTCCGTCATCGTTACATTTTAAATCGGCGAAAATTCTGTTAAAACCGTCTCCAAGCACAGTAGCAAGACCTTTAGCGTCACCTGTTGCAACAAACTTACCAACTTCAGGCAAAATAGCCTCTAAGGAGCCTTCTCCTGCGCCTGAGGAAACCTGCCCCACAGCGTCGCCCCAAACCATAACCTTTTCGCCTGTTTCTTCATCGATTTTATAAAAGGCCGATGAGGTGTAGCCGGGGATCATAATTACCGGGTACTTAGTTAGCATTTCATTTTCTTTTTTTGCCGCTAAAGCCACCGGAAAAACCGAGAAAGCCATAACTAAGCATAAAATTAAAGCCAGAATTTTTTTCATAAATATTCTCTCCTTTAAAGCTTCATTAGCTATATTTTACCACTGCATTAGAATAATTACAATTAAAATCTTTTAGATAATCCTACAAAAATAAAAGGTCGGCTTTGTGTAAAAAGGACAAAACCGACTTTCTTTTATTAATTACTCATTTCTTTTTCAGCTTTGGCAGCACAAGGCAAACACCGACAACTAAAATAGCCAAAACACCTATTCCTGCCGGAATGAGATAATCGCCGTCGTTGTCACCTGTTGCCGGTACCGACAAAAGAGCAGCACCGTCTGCAGCGAAAACCTGAAGCACAACCGCACCGACACTGAGTATCATAAGAGCAGCCATTATTATGCAAATAACTTTAATCATTTTTTTAGGCATCATAGTGTTTTTACCTCCAAAATTAATCCATAGTATTTTACCACTTTAGACACCTATATGTCAACCTTAATTTTTCCTAATTCGAGATTTTCTTTTTAGCTATTGAAATTGAACCGTTTTAGGTATATAATAAAGCAGTTAAAATAAAACTCACAGAGAAAGAGGTTGAAACACAATGAAGAAACGTCACATTATCGGCGGTGTCATTGCGGCTGCTGCCGCTGCAAACGCTGTTCATGCGGCTCTTTACACTCCGAAAAAAACTGAAAGCGAACCCCTCCCAAAAGAGGAAGTAAACGTTCAGCGTTATCGTGAAAATCTTTCAAAGGCTATTCAGTGCAAAACTGTTTCCTACAGAGAGAGCGAAAGAGTAGATTGGGAAGAGTTTAACAAGTTCCACAAGTTCCTTGATGAAGCTTATCCCCTTATTGCAAAAACTCTCGAAAAGGAAATCGTTCCCCCTGCAAACCTTCTCTATCGTTGGAAGGGCACAAGAAGCGACCTTGAGCCTATCGCTCTCCTCGCTCATCAGGACGTAGTTCCCATTTCAGAGGGTACTGAGGACGACTGGAATTATGCTCCCTTTAGCGGTCACGACGATGGTGAATTTATTTGGGGCCGTGGCAGTGTGGATATGAAGAACCACCTTATCGCAGTTATGGAATCTGTTGAAGCTCTTCTTGAAGACGGTTTTGTACCCGAAAGAGATGTTTATCTTCTTTTCGGTGACAACGAAGAAGTTGTAGCTAACTCAGACAACGGCGCAAAAGACCTTATGACAACACTTAAAAACAGAGGCATCACTCTTGAAAGTGTTATCGACGAAGGCGGTGCAATGGTACCCCTTAACATCCCCGGTGTTATTGAAAACAAATTCCTTGCCGGTGTTGGTGTTGCTGAAAAAGGCTATTCAGACATTGAAATCGTTGTTAACGCTAAGGGCGGTCACTCATCACAGCCTCCCGTACATACAGCTCTCGGTCAAATTGCCGGAGTTATTAAGGATCTTGAAAAGAACCAGTTTAAGGCTGCTCTTAATAAGAACATGAAGAGTCTCTTTGACGAAATCGCAAGAGAGTGTTCATATCCTGTTCGTCTTATCACCTGCAATCTTCCCTTGCTTTACCCCGCAATTCTTGAGGTTTGCAAGAAGATTCCCTTTGCCGCTTGCCTTGTTCGCACAACAACAGCTGTAACAATGGCTCAGGGTAGCCCCGCAGCAAATGTACTTCCCCAGCGTGCAGCAATTACTGTTAACTTCCGTGCAATGCCCGGTACAACAAAGCAGGATCTTGTTGACCATATTCGTAAATCCTGCAAGAATAAGGACATTGAAATTAATGTTCTTAACTCAAAGGAAGCTTCTAAGTTCTCACCCACAGATTCAAGAGCATTCGGCATTATTCGTGATGTTTCAAAATCACTTCAACCCGGTGCAATTGTTGCTCCCTATCTTGTTATGGGTGGTACAGACGCTTATCACTACGAAGAAATCTGCGAAAACATTTATCGTTACGCTCCCTTCCAGCTCACTCCTGAGCTTCTTCGTAATACTCACGGTACAAACGAAAGACTTCCCATTGACCTTATGGAAAATGCACTTTTATTCTTCAAAAACTATATCAGAAGAGCAAGCGCAGAATAATTTAACTAAAAATTTAAACCGAGTAACCTTTTTGGGCTGCTCGGTTTATTGTTTTCTATAAGATATTTATTTTGCCTTTTTCTCAAGCTCAGCTATTTTGGCTTTTATTACATCATAAGCGCCGTACCAAGACTTGCAATTCTCGTCGTCTCTACGGTCGGGTAAATCATAGTTTTCAAGCAAATACTGCTGAAACCAAGTTGTAAATTTCTCTGCACCATAGTAATTGACATGACGCTCGTTATAGAAATCCTTTTCAAAATCATACATATCCGAATCCAGTGGATTCATAACATATTTAATATTTCTTTCCTTTAGTATATCGCACAAAGTGTTGGCTCTTTTAAGCTCAAGCTCATCATAGGTGTGCGCTGTATCAAGGAAAAGCACTTCATAATCTGCGCCCTCAATATAATCTAAAAGCTCATAAAGCTGAGAGTAACAAATCTCGTCTAAAGGCTCTCTTTCCTGAGTAGTTTGGTTTTCGACTATAGTGTCAACACTTTTGACAGAGAGTGTTTTATGAATAAAAAATCCAAGATAGTCCGATTTCGGGTCTTTTAACTCGTCAAAGTTCATGGAATTTTCCCACATATTGTGGTACTTAATGAACGAAAAGAAATAGGAAGGATCATAGGGCGATATTTCCTCATCATATTCACTTAAAACCTTAAGAGTTCTGTTAATAGCGTCAAATCGGCTGAAAGAAAAGAAGTCCAGAGAATCAATGACCTTTCTTGAAGCTGTGTCGCTGATATTATTTTTCTCGTAGCTGCGAAGAAAAGGTCGCATATCAAATATAACAAGCTTCGGTGATTGATTCTTTGTCGCCTGCTTAAGAGTGCTTATGTAAAGCCAAACGGGGGTTGCCTCCGATGTAAATGGGTAGGCAGTAATACCGCTTTCCTCAAAGCCTCTTGCAGCTATCCAATATCTATCCATGCCGCTGGTACCGATAAATGTAACATCAACAGTATTCTTTGCCATATCATCATAGGTGTTAAAGCGTTCTCTTATATGGTCGTTTTCATGCTCAAACATATTACATAAGCCTAAAAGCAGCACTGCGGTCAGCAGAAAAAATATGACAGAGCGAATAAAATTTGACTTTTTCATTATTATTCCCTCCTATCAATATGCTTGATAAATAAAATCTGTAGCGTTGTAGCTCGGTCCGTAAACACCGAAAACAAGCACAAATAAAAGAGCTGCAAAATAGATTATCCAACGAAAAGCAATATTCTGTTTTGCAAGGGTATTGCGTATTTCCATGCCGTTTTCCTGAAGAACACTGACAAAAAACAAAATCAAAACCGCAACAAATAACACGAACATATTTTTTTCGTCAATGCCGAAAGTAAATATTCTTCCGTCAAGACCGAAAAGAAAATCTAAATCTATTTGAGTAAACACACATTTAATTATGTGAAGTGCCGCACTTAAGCCCGGTGATTTAACAAAAATTTTCGATATTCCAAGCATAAGGAAGGTTCGTACAATGCAAAAAGCTTTCCAACTGAAGGCTTCGGTGTTAATTTTCAGCTTTTCTGTCAGCTTTTTGAAAAGCGGAGCAAAAGCAACACCGGCAGCAACCATAGACGCATTGTAAAGACCAAAAGCTATATACTTTAGGTTTGCGCCATGCCAAATACCGATTAAAAAGAAAACCACAAAGGGTGTCACCACAGAAGGTACAAGCTTCGCAAGCTTTGCTTTTCCCGATTTGCGAAGAGATTTGCTAAGCTTAGTCAATGGCTTTGAGAGCATGACCGGGAAGAAAACATATTCTCGCATCCATGCGCCCAAGGTGATATGCCATCGGCGCCAATAATCGGCAACCGAGGTTGAAAAATAAGGTCTTTCAAAGTTTTGGGGTAAATTAATACCCATAGTTTGAGCTGCACCTCTGGCTATATCGATACCGCCGGAGAAATCGCAGTATATTTGTAAAGCGTACATCAGCACACCGAAAAAGTATATGCTTCCGTTATAATCCGCATAGTTTACACCGAAAATTTCCGACACTGCCGGAGCTACTCTGTCGGCAATAACCATTTTCTTGAAGAAGCCCCAAAGTATAAGCTGTGCGCCAAATTTAAGATTATTATAATCAAACTTATGGTACTGTGAAAACTGAGTGCCTAAATCATCATATCTATTTATAGGACCTTGAACAATTATCGGGAAGAAAGACAAAAACAGGGCGAGCTTGCCAAAATGGGTTTCCGCCTCATATCTTCCTCTGCCAATATCAATAATATATCCCATCGCCTGAAAGCTGTAAAATGAGATACCAAGTGGAACTATAATATTAACAAGGGGTAAAGAAACATCATATTCAAACAGCTTAAATACAGTGTTCATGTTTTGAATTGTAAAGTTCAAATACTTTACAAACGCCAAAACAATTAAAATCGCAATAACTGTAGCAAACTGCACCTTTTTGATTTCATTGCTCGCTTGTTTTTTCATTGTCTGCTTTTGCTCACGAGATATTTCACTGCCAAGCTCAGCAAGCTTGGCTTTGTATGCGTTTCTCTTTTTCTGCATGGCAAGAGCCGATAAATATGTCACTACAGTGGTGCTGAAAATAAACACAAACTGTGCCACACCGCTGAAAAGATAAAAAACATAGCTTGCCGCAAGCAGCACCGCCCATTGAAAACGCTTTGGCACAAGATAATAAACTACCAGCACAGCCACTAAAAACGCAATGAAGCTAAGTGATGTATACGCCATTTTAAAACTCCTTTTAATACATAAGCAGCTTATCTCAAAGAAAGCTGCCCATGCAAAATTTTATCGTCGTTGAGACTTTCGCCTTCTTTAAGCTGACAAAAAATATAAATATGTTTTTCTGTTGTCAGCTCAAAATTAATCCTCGTCCTGGATTCTCAAAACCATTTCATACATCGCCTTAGCGCTGTTGAAATTTTCTGCCGTCATATCGTCAATTGAAATGTCAATATCATATTCCATTGAAAGCTCACTAACAATAGAAACAATATCAAATGAATCAAGCACACCGTCGTCAACAAGGGCTTTTTCATCGGCAAAATCAATATCATCTCTGATTTGATGAAGAATTTCGAGTAATTTTTCCATTTTTACACCTCCGTTATTTTACTATTTCTTAATGTTTTATTATTTAGTTATTTCTATAACTATAGGTTATTTTAGTACCTTTCGGTTAATTTTACCGTTAGCTGTTTTTGGAATTTCCTGAACTTTTTCGACCAGCTTCGGGATTTTAAAAGCTTCAAGGTGCTTTGCCATAAACTTTTTAAGCTCGGCAACATCAACCTCGGCACCTTTTTCCTCAACAATATTGAGCTTAGGCACACAGCCACCCATTCTGTCTTCAACAGCAAAGCAGGCGCACTCGGCAATTCCGTTAAAACGAAGAACAATGTTTTCAACCTCTGTCGGTGCGATTTTAAGTCCGCCTATACTGATAACGTCTCCTCGTCTGCCAAGCATATAAACGAAGCCGTCCTCGTCAATATAGCCTAAATCGTTGGTGTAAACCACATCGTCGCTTAGCACCTCTTTAGTAAGCTCAGGCTCATTATAGTAGCCATCCATTACAACATCACCACGAATAGCTATAAGGCCTTGATTTTCTTTGCTCGATTGAATTTCATTTCTATTGTCGTCTACGATAAATATATGTGCATTTTTATTAGGCTGTCCGACACAGCTTATAAGGCCCTTATGCCGGGAGTAATCAAACATACTCACACATCCCGCCTCAGATGAGCCGTAGGCAAAATAAAGCTTCGTGTGCGGCAAAATTTCGCAAAGAGTTTCCTTGTCAGCTTCCGGGAAAGCCGCAGAGCCGGTGTGAATATGATGAAGCTGTTCAGAATATTTTGCCAGTTGCTTTTTCGACAACAACAGCAACATTCTCACAGCCGCCGGTGGCATAAGAATTGAGGTTACAGAGTAATCCTCAATATATTTATAAAACTTCTTTATATCCTTAAAACCGTCAAGAAGAACTACCGTAGTGCCGGTAAGTATAGAAACATAAAGCTTTCTTATTGCCGACGCATGATTTATAGGGGCGGGCACAAGGTAGACATTCTCGTCTATTATACCCGCGCCGTACTGAACATTCTCCGCAACAGCCACAACAGCCCTATGAGATAAAACTACACCCTTAGATTTACCCGTCGTACCTGTTGTAAACATAATATCGCAAATCGCATCACTTGTCGGAAAACTAAAGCACAAGCTTTCCTTATAATTTTCTTTGCCTAAGGCACGAACATCGGCTGAATCCACTAAAAGGAAATCTCCCTTAGCTTCAATATTTGATATAACCATCGAGGCACTAAGTTCCTTTGCAACACTTTCAAGACCGCTGATGCCTATTGTCTTTTCAAGGGGTACATGAGTGTTACCGCTGAGATGTATAGCCATACAAGACACGGCAAACCAAATATCCGAGTCGGATTTAACTATTATTCTTGAACCTTTTTCAAAACCGAATGAGCTAATATAAGCCGCAAAGCCTTGCACTTCACGCCAAAGCTCACCATATGTTATTTTCCGGTCATTTGCGATAACTGCCACCCTATTCGGTCTTTCTTCGGCGTACTTTGCCAATGCCGAAACAATGGACTGCATATAAATACTCCTCCTTAACTCTTATCAGCTTATACTGTAAAGGTTAATTGTGTTAATACTATCAAGATTTTGTAAATTAAAAATGTTTTTCATTAGTAAATTTTGCTCATCCTCGCTCAAAATTCCATTACTGCAAGTTCTGAGCTTATTTCTTATATCGTCCCAGGAAAGTGGATTTGCCGCATCACCCAAAGGTATAAGCACCGTCTTTTCATATTCGCTATTATCAGACAAAACAACCACAACTCGGCAACCTCTTATGCCCTCATCACGATTTTCCATAGACGGCTCTTCAATAAGCTCTATAGAATTTATGGTATTTAATAATTCCTCATCAATTTTGGAAACATCTAAATCCTCAAGATCGAAGTGACCTCTCACAAGAGCTGTAGCCAAAGAATAATGCACAGAAAATTTAGCATCATCGTTGACCTTGGGTACTTTAATCTGTCCTGCAATATCTATTGCGTTTTTATAGATATAAACATTGATCTTTTTTATTTTCGCCTTTTCCGGCAACCTTTTTCTTATATCAAGCATACATTCTATTCCGCAATGAGTGTGCCTGCAAGAAGGATAAGGCTTCATGTAGCTTTCGCGTATGGTGAAGCTTTCACCCAGACCCTGTGTTATCATACTCTCATCAACCTCATCGCTCATAGCGTGGAAAAAGCCTTTTTTGCTCTCTAAAGGATAAAGACTGCTTTTTATTCCTTTGCTAATTATTCTCGCAGAAATTATTCCTGTTTTCGCTGCATTTGCCGGGTTAACAGGCTTACAGCATTGACCGCTTTCTGCGATAATAATAAGTCCGCTTGCTTGTATTGCCGAAAGAGCCATTGTGTCATATATTTCCTCTTGGCTCATTCCCATTAATTTAGCGCAAGCCGCACCGCAGGCAATCGCCCCGGCAGTACCGGTAGAATGAAAGCCCCTGTGGACAAGCCCCGGTTGAACAGCAGCAGCCACTCTGTTATAAACTTCATAGCCTACATTGATAGCTGTTATTATATCCTTACCGTTAACGGGCAAGGTCTGTGCAAGACTCATCACCGCCGAAATAACATGAGCGCCAACATGACCCATCGCCTTTCTGTTTCCATCGTCCATATCTGCACCATGAGCATAGCAAGCACTCATAAAAGCTGCATTAGGTGCCGGTATACGAGCTGAAGAGCCAATAAAGTCACATTCCTGCTTGCCACCCATATCGAGAATAACATCGCTTACAGCCTTGTTAAATTCACCGTTGACTTTCATGCCGGCAAAGCAGGCAGCATAATAGTCCGCAATATATTTTTTGGTGGTTTGCACAACCTCTTCGGACAAATTTTCATATTTAAGATTATATGAAAAATCACTTAGGAGCTTTGTTGCATGAATCATTTACATATCGCCTTTCAATATAAATATGACAAAATTGTAACATAACCCCAAAGCTAAAAGCAAGCCTTTTCACCTAAAATTCACAAACTTTGCCCTTAAAATCAGTCTATATGCGATTTTAAAATTTTTATTTGAAACTAAGCGAAAACATCTAATTAAATAAGGTGAAACAAGCATTTTAAATTGGAATAATGTACAGCTATAGTATTCCCGTTTTCAGCAAAAATCAGGCAAAAGAGGATTCCTTAAACATTAAAGTCTAAAAGGAATCCTAAATAATTATCCGAATAATAATTCTATAAGCTTATATATAAACTTAAACACCTTATCTAACGCTTCAAGCAATGAAGTCGCAGGCTTATCAACTGTAGGCTTGTCATCTTCATCCTTATCTTCATCAATCTGACCGTTAAGAGTTTGATTAGAAAGCCAAGATAAAAATGTTGCGCTTGTAGTTAAATTAACTGTTTTATGATTTCCGTCAACGGTTATCATGTTGGAATAGAGCTTTCCGCTGTCCAATATCAAATCGTGGGCAACAGCGTCCCAAGAGTTGTGGCTGCTGATATATGTAAAGCCGACGGAATATTTTCCCGCAGGTGTTACAAGAGGCGAGACAAAATATGACCAGCGATTTATATCCTTGCAGGTGGAAACACTTTCAAGATAATTCCAAATACTTGTTGACACAGAATGTGAGTTGATAACATTGCTGTTAATAACGTCACTTCGGCAGGTAAACATCCATATAGGTGTATTCTTTAAGGATCTAAGCTCAGAGTTGCTGGGATCGTAAACAGAAGACATTGGGAATATAGCCGCAAAGTACCCCGGATAAGCCGCAGCGAGTCTGATAACAGCCTTGCCACCCATAGAAAAACCACCGAGATAAATTCTTGAAGTGTCTATATTAGCCTTATACTTCTTTATAAATTCATCTATCGACTTTTTAAGTCCTGACAAATCGCCGTTCCAAGCCAACTGAAGATTAGTGTTCAATGTCGGGTCACGAGGTAGGAAA
This sequence comes from uncultured Faecalibacterium sp., assembly GCA_964458915.1. Taxonomy (GTDB): domain Bacteria; phylum Bacillota; class Clostridia; order Oscillospirales; family Acutalibacteraceae; genus UBA6857. The sequence goes on along the minus strand of CAYWKY010000025.1, from coordinate 2,066 downwards.
ATAAACGCACCGCCTGTACCTTTAATTTTTTTCTGGTACTCCTCACTGGACCAAAGAGCCACATCACAGTTATCAAGCTGATAACGCTTAGTGTTTCCTGAAAATTGACCGTGAAGCCAAATAATGAGGGGATATTTTGTTTTGTCGCTTGTCTTTTTTACCGGAGTATAATAGCAATACTCATATGTGTTTTTACCGTCTGCGAACTGAGTGCCAAGAGCTACCAATCCCTCACTCGCACTCATTGCCGAAGCGGAAAAAGCAAAAGTTGAAAAAATCATAACAAAACACAGTAAAACAGATAAAGCTTTTTTCATATTCCAGCCTCCTTCGAGTATATTTTCACGTAAGATTTATTATACAATTATTTTTTTGATAAATCAATGTATAAATCTTTAAATATTATTACACTAACTTTTCACATTGATTATTTGTTTAAAATCCAAACCATAAAATTCAGATAACCTGCGAAACTTACCCACAGTAAATATGGAATTTGTAAATATGCCGAAAGCTTATCCGATTTAAAGAAGGATAAAATCATTAATAAAATGAGCAGCCATAAAAACAGCAACCAGAAAAAGGCGAAACCGTAAGCCTGAAAATTAAAGAAAAGAATGTTCCAAATAAAATTTGCCGCAAGCTGTATAATGTAAATGAGTAATCCCCTTCTTTTTTCGTCGCTGTTTGGAGACATATAAACTCTCGCGGAGCTTATAGCCATAAGTATAAACAGTATAGTCCACACTATAGGGAACACTATATTAGGCGGTGTTAAAGCCGGCTTTACGGCTTTTTCAAAATTTTCCATACCAATGTTAGTTAAAAAGGCAGACACTCCGCCTACACCTAAAGCAATAAATAAAGATATACCATAGGTTTTAATTTTACTTTTATTCATAAAGCATCACCCCAATATATAATATGGATAAAACCACACTTTTATTCACAAACTAAAGAGAATATAAAAGGAGTGATAAGTATGAAAATATTGTTTTATGACACAAAGCCCTATGACAGAGAGTCCTTTGAAAAGGTTATACCGCAATACAAGGATATAACCGTTGACTTTTTAAAAACTGATATTTCACACCGCACAGTTTACCTCGCAAAGGGATATGATGCCGTTTGCGTTTTTGTGGCATCCCAAGTCAACGATAATATTATAGGCACACTGTCCGAATTGGGAGTAAAGCTGATACTTCTTCGCTGTGCAGGTTATAACAATGTTTCTGTTGACACAGCAGAACAGCGTGGCATAACTGTTATGCGTGTTCCGGGGTACTCTCCCGAAGCAGTTGCCGAGCACGCTTTAGCGTTGGCTTTTGCCGTCAACCGCCATATTCATAAGGCATATATAAAGGTTCGTGAAAACAATTTCAGTCTAATGGGTCTTACAGGCAAAAATTTTTATGGAAAGACAGCAGGTATTGTGGGTACAGGAAAAATCGGCATGGCTATGGCAAAGTGTTGCAAAGGAATTGGCATGAATGTTATAGCTTATGACACTAAAGAGAATCCTGACTTTAATTTTGGGGAGTATGTCAGCTTAAATGAGCTTTTTCAAAGGAGCGATTTAATTTCTCTTCACTGTCCTTTAACTGAGCAGACATATCACATGATAAATATTGACGCTATAAACAAAATGCGTGTCGGTGTTATTCTCGTCAACACCTCCAGAGGCGCACTTATTAGCTCAGAAGACCTTATTAAAGGTATTCGTCAGCTTAAATTTTCAGGTGTGGGATTAGATGTTTATGAGGAGGAAGACGAAAATGTTTTTGAAAACCGTGAAGATCACATAATAGAAAGCTCTGTAACCGCAAGATTATTGTCTTTTCCAAATGTAATAATAACCTCACATCAAGGTTTTCTCACCGAAGAGGCGCTTGAAGCCATAAGTAAAACCACTCTCGAAAACGCCAAAAGCTTTCAAAACAATTCTCCTATTAAAGAAAATGTGGTATAGCTGTTGTTGATTTTAGCTTATTCAAGTATTTGGTTTTTTGCAGGGCTTTGCCCCACACCCCACGAGCTTTTGAAAAAGCTCGACCAAAACTTTGGTT